>NZ_JBFUHH010000016.1:0-56993 GCF_056402495.1 Microvirga sp. P4_A5
GCACCATGGGGCAGTCGATCGACGGTCACCTTGACGTGATGGAAGATCAGGTGCTTGTGGAGGTGAAGCTGCCATGGCTTCTCGCGATGATTGCCGACAAGGCCAAGAATTTCATCCGGAAACAGGGCACGCTGCTTCTCGAGAAAAAATAAAAACCTACGCGATGGCCTGCGGCTGAATGCCCGTTCATCCACATGAATGGAATGGGAACCGCCGAGACGCTGTGGCGTTCGTAGTCTGTGGCCCGATATTTCGTCAGGCTTCCCATTTCGCACATGCTGATTGTTCGCCGGACTATTTTCCTTGGTCCGGGATAGCCGCACGTTGCCTTGAAGGAATGCGCCTATGCCCGAGCGTTTGAATACTTCTCTGCGTGCCCTTCGTCCGAGCCTGTTGCCGATCGCGCAGAAAACACGCCTCGTTTGTTTCTCGCACCTGCGGTGGGATTTCGTTTGGCAACGTCCCCAACATCTGCTCACACGGGCAGCGCAGCATTATGACGTGCTGGTTATCGAAGAACCGATCTTTCGGCCGGGCGCAACGCCTCATATGGAGCTCAGCGCGCGGCCCCACGGCATCACCATCGCCGTGCCGATCGTGCCGGAAGGCCTTTCGCCGGAAGATGTCGTGGCCGAGCAGCACGATCTCATCGAAAATCTGATCGGCCGCGAGTCTCAGGCGCCGAGGGTCTTCTGGTACTACACGCCGATGGCGCTCGCCTTCACGAGCGACCTCGATTGCGATCTCTGCATCTATGACAACATGGACGAGCTCTCGCTCTTCCGCGGAGCATCGCAGGCCTTGCTTACGCTCGAGAACGATCTGTTTGCCCGGGCCGACCTCGTCTTTACCGGCGGCATGAGCCTCTATGAAGCCAAGCGCAGCCGCCATCGCAGCGTTCACGCTTTTCCGTCGTCCATCGAGTTCAAGCATTTTTCCAAAGCGCGGCAAGGTCTTGCCGACCCGGTCGACCAAGCGTCCATTTCGTCGCCACGCGTCGGGTTCTTCGGTGTCATCGACGAGCGCATGGATATCGAGCTGGTGGCGGAAGTCGCGGATCGGCGGCCGGATCTCTCGATCGTGATGATCGGACCCGTCGTCAAGATCGACCCCGCGTCCCTGCCGCAACGGCCGAATATTCACTGGCTCGGCGGCAAGAGCTACGATGAGCTTCCGGCCTATCTTTCCGGTTGGCAAATTGGTTTCATGCCGTTCGCGCTGAACGAGGCCACACGGTTCATCAGCCCGACGAAGACACCCGAATTCCTCGCGGCTGGGGTTCCGGTGGTTTCGACGGCGATCAAGGACGTGATCAATCCCTATGGCGACAAGGGCCTGGTGGAGATCGCACGGAACGCCGCGGAGGTCGTGGCAAAAATCGACCTCATCACGTCCCGCCCGAGAGCGCCTTGGCTTGCCCGCGTCGATCGCCATCTGGCGGCAGGCTCATGGGACCAGACATGGGCTGCGATGGATAGGCTGATGTCGGAAGCGAGCGGCCGTTCCTTGCGTCAGCGTCGCAACGACATCCATCCCGCCTATGCGACCACGGCGGCGGAGTAGGCCTCATGTACGATTGGCTGATCGTTGGAGCAGGCTTCGCCGGCAGCGTGCTGGCGGAGAGGCTTGCGACCGAGCGTAATGAGCGCGTGCTTCTCATCGACAGGCGGCCTCACGTCGGCGGAAACGCGTATGATCGCTATGACGAAAGCGGCCTGCTCATTCATCAATACGGCCCRCACATCTTCCACACCAATTCCAAAGTCATTCTCGATCACCTCTCGAAATTCACCGAATGGCGTCCCTATGAGCACCGGGTTCTGGCATCTGTCGACGGCATGCTGGTGCCGATCCCGATCAATCTCGATACCGTCAACACGCTCTACGATCTGAACCTGACGTCCGAAGAACTTCAGGAATGGTTTGCGAAGCGCGCGGAACCAGTCGATGAAATCAAGACATCCGAAGACGTGGTCGTGTCGGCTGTCGGCCGTGAGCTCTACGAAAAATTCTTCCGCGGCTACACTCGAAAGCAATGGGGACTGGACCCTTCGGAACTCGACAAGTCGGTGACGGCCCGCGTTCCGACCCGCACGAACCGCGACGACCGCTACTTCGGCGACGAGTTCCAGGTCATGCCGAAGCACGGCTACACGCGCATGTTCGAGACCATGCTCGACCATCCGAACATCGACGTGATGACGCAGACCGAGTACGACGACATCCGGGACATCATCCCCCATCGTCGCCTGATCTTCACGGGTCCCATCGATGAGTATTTCGGCTTCCGGTTCGGAAAACTGCCGTATCGCTCGCTGCGCTTCAAACACGTCACGCTCGACCAGCCCAGATTCCAATCGGTCGCCGTGGTCAATTATCCTCAGACCGAGGATTACACGCGCATCACGGAGTACAAATATCTGACGGGCCAGGAACACGCCAAGACGGCGCTGACCTACGAATATCCATCCGCCGATGGGGATCCCTACTACCCCATTCCGAAACCGGAAAATCAGGAGTTGTTCAAGAAATACGAACAGCTCGCGCTCGCGACGCCCGATGTGTGGTTCGTTGGCCGCCTCGCGACCTACCGCTACTACAACATGGACCAGATCGTCGGACAGGCCCTCGCCACTTTCCGGCGTATCAACGAATCCATTCCGATTTCAGGAGAGGGGCCGCCCACAACCGCATCACGGGCGGCGCTCGCATCCTGACACGATGGCAACACCCCGCTCACGTCCGCATCTGCAGCGCCTCGTTGCCCAAGATGCCTTCTGGTGGGCGACCGGAATCGAGGACACGTTCATCACGGCGCCGTGGCCCGCGACGGGCCGCATTCTGGACGAATATGCGCTGACGGGGCACTACGACCGTTGGGCCGAAGACATCGGGCTCATGGCGAGCCTCGGCGTCCAGGCCGCCCGCTACGGCATTCCGTGGCACCACGTGCAGCCGGAGCGCGACACCTGGGACTGGAGCTTCGCCGACAACGCATTGTCGGCCCTGCTGGACCGCGGCATCGAGCCGATCGTCGACCTCGTGCATTATGGCCTGCCGCCCTGGATCGACGGTGCTTATYTCAACCCCGATTATCCCGATCTCGTCGCGGAGTATGCCGGACGTCTTGCGGAGCGTTTCCATGGACGCATCCGCTACTACACCCCGCTCAACGAGCCCCGCGTCACCGCGTGGTATTGCGGCCGGCTGGGCTGGTGGCCGCCCTATCGTCGCGGATGGCGCGGCTTTGTCGCCGTTATGCTGGCCATTGCGCGCGGGATCGTCACGACGCTTTGGCGCCTCGATGCCGTCGATCCGGATATCGTCCCCGTTCATGTGGACGCGACCGATCTCTATGAAACTCGCGATCCGGGCTTGAGGGAAGAAACCGAACGCCGTCAGGAGATCGTCTTTCTGGCGCTCGATCTTGTCAGCGGGCGTGTGGACCGGAACCACAGCCTGTGGTCGTGGCTGCTGCAATACGGGGCGACCGAGAGCGATCTTGCGTGGTTTCAGGATAATGCCGTGGATCTCCCACTCATCGGCCTGAATCTCTATCCGATGTTCACTCAGAAGCGCCTGCAGCGGGAGTTGAACGGCCGATTCCGGATCAGGCAGCCTTACGCCTCGGGCGACCTTCTGGCCCGGCTCGGGCGGCTTTATCACGAGCGCTACCATGTACCGCTTTTCGTCAGCGAGACGGCCTCGATCGGCTCCGTCGACAAGCGCCAGCGCTGGCTGGACGATTCGCTCGGTGCGGTGCGCACTTTGAGGCAAGAGGGCGTCCCGATGATCGGCTACACGTGGTGGCCGATGTTCGACATGGTGGCGTGGGCCTATCGCCAGGGTCTGCGGGAGCCGGCCCAGTATTTTGCCCGAATGGGGCTGTGGGATCTCGATCCCGCAACTTTGAATCGAACTCCGACGGCTCTCGTTGGTTCTTACCAGACATATGTTGCGGGCGGATCGTCCGCCGTCGGGCCCCTGCGGCCCGACAGAATTTGAGTTTTCGGGGAATTCTGCCTCATGTTTCGAAGCTTTTTTCTGGCCGGCTTCGAGGGATCGACCGGCTACAATCGCCATGGTCAGTGGTTCGATCAGGTCGTCGCCACCGGGCATGATCGGACGGTCGACGAGGATTACCGCAAGCTCGCAGCCTTGGGCATTCGCGGGGTCAGGGAGGTCATGCGCTGGCCGTTGATCGACCTCGGCCGTGGCCAATACGACTTCTCGTCCGTCGAGCCTTTCATGTGCGCAGCCGAAAAGCACGGCATCGAGGTGATCTGGGATCTGTTTCACTACGGCTACCCGCCGCACGTGGATCTCTGGAGCGACGATTTTCCCGCACGTTTTGCGGATTATTGCTACGCCGCGACGCGCTTCGCATCTGCCCGCACCGACCGGGTGCTCTATTTCACGCCGGTCAATGAGCCGTCGTTCATGGCGTTCGCCGCGGGAGAACGGGGGCTGTTCGCGCCCCATTGCACTGGCCGCGGGTGGGATCTGAAGGTCGCGCTCATTCGGGCCGCGATCCACGGTATCGACGCCATCCGCTATGTCCGGCCCGACGCCCGCATCGTGAACGCCGACCCGCTTTGCCGGGTCGCCTTGCCGACGTCGCCGCACTGGCATGACGAGGCGCGCGACTTCAACGACAGGCTCGTCTTCCAGGGATGGGACATGCTGTGCGGGCGGCTCCTGCCGGAGCTTGGCGGCACGCGGGCGCATCTCGATATCGTGGGGATCAATTATTATTGGACGAACCAATGGGAGTGGCGCGTCGAGCCAATGGCCAACGGCGAAGTTCCGCCGCTCGAGGATGACGATCCCCGCCGCGTGAAGTTGGGGGACCTCGTGCGGGACGTGGCGGATCGATATGGCGGCGACCTGATGATCACCGAAACGACCCATGTGGGCGACATGCGTGGACCGTGGCTGCGGGAAGTCGCCGAGGAGGCGGAGGCGCTGCTGCGCGAAGGCGTTCGTCTCCACGGGGTTTGCCTCTATCCGATTCTCGGCATGCCTGAATGGCACTCTCCGACGGATTGGACGCCGATGGGTCTATGGGACCCCGTCTCACATGCCGAACCGCATGGAAAACGGGAGCCGCACCAGCCGATGCTGGACGCGTTTCGCGACGCGCAGCGCCTCGATATCCTGCACGCCCGCAGGCTCAAGCACCGCGAGCGGACCCTGGCGCCGCTTCCGGCTCCAAGGCGGCCGCCACATGTGGCGCCCGCCTCCTGGCGCTAGGGAAAAGCTCGCGTCAGGCGGCGAACTCCGCCGCGCGCACCGCCTCCTCGAGCCGCCGGCCGCGGTTCTCGATGGAAAGCGCCACGAGGTTGTCGAGGAGCACGGTCGCGGTTGGGTCTGCGAGGGGCGCATCCTGAAACAGGCGGAACGTCGAGGCGACGATACGTCCGCGCCCGTAGGTCCGCTCGACGCCGAGCGCGACCGGCTTGTGGATCCACCCCACGACCAGTCCGGCAAACACCCGCGCCTGGAAATCGAGAAGATTGCATCCAGCGATCACCAGATCCGGGAGCACCCGGTCCATCGTCTCGTCGAGAAGCGGACCCGAGGGGATGCCCGCGAATTGGTCGGTTCTGCGCAACCACGCGAAGGAGGATGCCCAATCCCCCCGCCACAAGGTGCCGTCGCGGGATTTGACGCGGACATTCTGCCAATGAGGAAAGAAGGGATACAGGGTGATCTCGCTTTCTGGCAGCAGCAGCAGGCTTGCGCCCTGCCGCACATGGTCGGCAATCGCAGCATCATGGTTATGCGCCACGACGACGTTCGACTCCGACAAGGCGCGAGCCATCCTGTAGCCCATGGCTTCAAGGTGCTCGCGAATGTCGTCATCCTCCGACCACATCAGGGGAAAGTCGGCGGCGGGTGCAGCACGCCGCGGATGGATGGCGAGGTCGAGGTGGTTTTGCGCCAGAAGGCGCCCGTCGGAATCGTGCAATTCGAACGAGATTCGCCGAAGATCCGCCTCGGAAAGCTCCGGCACGGGGATGTCGATGCTGCCGAGATCGAGCACAGCGGGAGCCTCAATCTGCGGGATGTCGATGCGCAAAGTTTCGCTGCCGAGTGAGATCGAAAGCCGGCAATGCGAGAGCGCGGGGCCGGCTCCGTGCGCGACGGCTACTTCCAGGTTTACGCTCTCGCCGACCCAATAGCTCACCCGCTGCCATTTCGGCACGATGACGGTGTCGCTGTTGATGATGTGGAAGAGCTCGTGGAACACCCGTGGATTGCGCCTCATGTCGAGGAGGCCGTTGGATTCCCAATGGCAATCGTGCAATTCGGTGATGACGTAGCCTGCGAGGCTAGGTTTTCGGCGCATCGCCTCGATCTGGTATTTGAGCGCACGGAATTGCTGCCATTGCGCCGCCATCACGAAACGCCGCAGGTCTCCGAAGACCCGGTCGAGGCTCCAGTCGGAAAAGCGGTTCTCGACTCCGTGGGCGTACATCACGCCCTCGCCCCAATCGTGACCCGTCTCGAACCACCACGGCTCTTCGCCGCTCTTGTTGCGGAGGTCCTTCGGATAGGGGAGGCCCCAATTGCCGAATTCCGAGCACATGAGAGGTTCGTGGCCGGTGATGACGGCGTCGCCGAAGGGCGAGTAGAGCCATGAGGCGCGGGACGAGAGCTCGTCGACGAACTTGTCCCATTCGTCGCGATGGTCGGGAATCGCGGCGTAGAAATGATAATCCGCGATATCCGACTCGACGTGAAAGCTCGGCGCGAGCGGGGAATTGTCGACCACGAGACGCGTCGGGTCATAGGCTTTCAGCCACGCGAAGCTCCGTTTCAGCCATTCGCGATGGTCGAGGTCGTGTACGAGGTCGACGCCCCAATTCTCGTTGATGATCGTCCAGATGACGATCGACGGATGGTTGAAGTCCCGGTCGACGATGCCCTTGAGGAGCCTTTCCTTGCGGCTGCGCGAGCGTTCGGTCGCCGTGCCGCCGTTGGGAAGCTCGGTCCAGATCAGCATGCCGAGCCGGTCGGCGACTTCGTAATAGCGCGGGTCCGCCGCCTTGATGTGGCACCGCAGGCAATTGAGTCCGAGCTCCTTGGCCTTGCGAAACTGATCTTCCAGAAACGCCACCGACGGGACCGTGCAGATCGTGTCCGGGTAGTAATCCTGGTCCAGGGCGCCGCGGAGATAGAACGGCTCGCCATTGAGGTAGAAATGGCCGTTGCGGGTCTCGATCGTGCGAAAGCCGAAATGGTCTACGATTTCGTCCTTTGCCTCGCCATCGCGGATCAGCGCGATCCGAATGTGATAGCGGTTGGGTTCATCAGGCGACCAGGACAGGATGTTCTCGACGAGAAATGCGAACGGCATGGCGGTGATGCCCGGTTGCGCCTCCTGCGATTGATCGAGAACGATTTTCCCGGAGGGATCGCGGATTTCGACCCGGATCTCGGCGTCGGACGCGATGGGAGCCGCGAAGGACAGCGATGCCGTCACCTGTCCCGTATCTCGATTGGGCACGAGCCTGATGCGCGTCATATGATCGGCGATGCGGCGTTCCAGGTAGACGGATTGCCAGATTCCCGAAAGTGGGCCGTACCAGCTCTGCTTGCCGAAGGGGATCTCGGCGAACGGGGAATCGGGGAACTCGGCAGGGTTGTCGGTCGGGGAATCGACCCTGACCTTGAGCTCGTTCCTGCCGGGCAGAAGATGTTCGGTGACGTCGAACGAGAACGGCAGAAATCCGCCCTCGTTGGAGCCCACCAGCTGATCGTTGATGAACACCCGGGAATTGTGGAAAACCGCACCGAAACGGATCCAGATCGTGTCACGCAGCCATTCCGCCGGGATGTCGACCGAGCGGCGGTAGATGCCGATGCCGGCGCGCATGCGCAGATCGTGGAACTGGGCCTGCCAGGGGCTCGGCACCTCGATCTGCCTTACCTCCGCCGGCCCGGTCAGCCGATCGTCGGCGACGTGTAGAAACTCCCAGACGCCGTCCAGGGCGATGCTGTCGTGGTGCATGACATTTCCTCGAATCGGCTTCACCCAAGGCTACCGAAGGGGCAAAAACATGGCTTTTGCGCCTGCCGACGCCCACCTCCCGGGATGACCCCATCAAATGCGGAACCCCCCGAAGCGTCCGACGTTCCCTTGTGACACTGGGCAATGCTTACGAGCCCTTGTCTTTCCAGTCGATGAGGATCCGATGGTCAAGATTGTTTCCGACGACCGCGCGCGGCAGGGCCCCTCCGGACGCCCGGTCCTGGTGGTCTTGATCGCCGCGCTTTTCTTTTGCGGCATAGCGATCGCGGGCTATCTGACCTGGGTGACGATGACGTCTCCGACCTCCCCGTCACAGGACGCATCGCGGGCGAGCGTGACCGGATCGCCCACCGGCTCTACCACTCCTGGTGCCGCGACGCCCCCGCCCAACAGCGGCAGCACGAGCCCGGCCACGCCGGCGACCCCCCGACCTGCAACGCCCCAATAACAGCCTTTCTGCCTTGCAAAGCCGGTGATGACGCAGGGTCACCACCGGCTTTGCCTTGCGCTCTGCGCCGCCAGCGGCGACTTTTCGCCTCAATGATTCGCATAACCGGCCAACGACACCGGACCCGCGACAGGCGGAAAACGACAGGGCGGCACAGATGATTCCACTCGGATGCAAACGGCTCGTGGCGGCCGCGTTGATGGCATTTTGCGCAGGATCAGGCGCATTCGCCCAAGCGACACCGCCTTCTGCGATGCCGGTTCCGCCCCGCACCATGCCGGCCCCTGCGCCAGCCGCGACCTCCGAGGGTGAGCCCCAGCGAGCGGTTTCGCCGGAAACCAAAGCCGCCCGTGCGAAGCTCGATGGCTACAAGGCCCATCTCTCCCAGATCGAGCTTGGCCTCGAATCCCGCCGCCATTCCGACGCCGATTTGCAGAACCTTCGGGGTCAGATCGACCCGATGGTCGAGCCGATCCGGGCGCTTATCGACGAGCAGACGCCGCGCCTCGAGGCGAGCAAGGCGCGATTGGGGCAGTTCGGGCCGAAGCCCAAGGACGGGGAGCCGGAGGAGAGCGCGGACGCTGCCAAGGATCGCGCCGAGCGCGAAGCTGCCGTAGCAGAACTCGACGAGACGCAGCGCCTCGCCCGCGCCGTCCTCCTGCAGGCCGAGCAATTGGGGCGGCAGATCGGTGACCTCCGGCGATCGGGCTTCGCACGGGCCCTCTTCGAGCAGAGCGACAGCGTCCTGAGCGTGGCTCTCTGGAAGAATGTCATCCACGCGATTCCGCTCGAATTGCGGGCGCAGGGCACGACGCTGTCCGATACTCTCGATCAGATCGGCCGCAATGCCACCTTCGGCATGCTGCTGTTGCTGGGCCTCGCGCTCGGCTGCGCGGTCGCGCTTTACGAAGGGCGCCGGGTTCTGGCGCGGCGGTTTGTTCGCCGGGATCTCGACGCGACCGATCCATCCCGCCGCTCCCGCCTGTTGGCCGCGCTCACGGCATTGTTCCTTGGAGCCGCCCCGGCGGCGCTCGGGTCGTGGGTCGTGTGGATCGCGTTCGATGCCGCCGACATCTTTCCGCCCCGGCTCGAAGAGGTCATGGCGGCCCTGCTGCGCGGCATCGCGTTCATTGCCTTCGTGCGCGCTCTCATCGACGCGATTCTGGCGCCTGACCACACGAACTGGCGCCTGATTTCCGTCACCGATCTTTCCGCGACCCGCATCATGAGCTTCGGCATCACCCTCGCGACGATCGCGGTGGTCGGGAAAGTCCTCGAATCGTTCAACCGCGCCATCGGCGCCTCGCTTCCGATCACGGTTCTGAGCCGGGCGGTCTTCGCCCTGGCAATGGCGCTCGTCTTTGCCGAGCTGCTGCGGCGCTTCGCCAATAAGGCGACCGAGGACGAGGCCTGCCTTGGACCATACGTCTCATCAGAATTCAGCATCGGCGGTCCCGTGCGCTCGCTCGGTTGGGTGGTGGTCGCCGTCATCGTTGCCAGCGTTCTCGGGGGCTACGTCGCGCTGGCATCCTTCGTGGTCGAGCAGGCGATCTCGATTTCGATCATTCTTGCTTTGCTGATCCTGGCGATCAACGGGGCCGACGAATTCATCGGCAACACATTCCGCACACAGAGCCGGATCGTCACCACGCTGCAGGCCAATACGGGCCTGCGCCGGCGCTCACTGGAGCAGATCGGCGTTCTGGCCAACGGGGCGGCGCGGCTCTCGCTCATCATCATCGCGCTCCTTCTGGTGCTGGCCCCGTGGGGGGTCGAATCCACCGACCTGATGGGTTCCGTTCGCGCGGTCTTCTTCGGGTTCAACGTCGGCGACGTAACGATCTCGATCTCGTCCATCCTCATCGCGGCCCTTCTTTTCGCGGGCGTATTCACCGTCACGCGCGTCATCCAGCGCTGGCTCGACCACACATTCCTGCCGGCGACCGATCTCGACGCGGGCCTGCGGAACTCGATCCGCACCGCGGCCGGCTACGTGGGCATCATCACCGCGGGCGTGATCGCGTTCAGCTATCTCGGCCTCAGCCTCGAACGGCTGACGATCGTCGCCGGTGCGCTGTCGGTCGGTATCGGCTTCGGCCTCCAATCCATCGTCAACAATTTCATCTCCGGGCTGATACTCTTGTGGGAGCGCCCGATCCGCGTCGGCGATCTCGTGGTGGTGGGCGACGGCGAGGGATATGTGAGGCGCATCAACGTCCGTTCCACCGAAATTCAGACGGCGGATCGCTCGACCCTCATCGTGCCCAATTCCAATCTCATCTCCGGTATCGTGCGCAACCGCGTGCGCAACGACCGGATCGGCCGCGTCCTCGTATCGGTCCCCGTGCCGCGGGCCTCCGATCCCGACAAGGTTGCGGAAATCCTGCGGCGCAGCGCCCTCGCGCACCGCGAGATCATGAGCGAACCGGCGCCCCGCGTGATATTCAAGAAAGTCACCGAAAACACCATCGATTTCGATCTCGTGTGCTTCGTCGACGATATCGACTCGGCGGGACGCGTGGCGAGCGATCTCTATTTCGACATCTTCAGGAAGCTCCGGCTGGAAGGCATGGGCCTGCCCGACGCGTCGCCGAAACCGCCCGAGCCGGAGGTGTCCGCCGAAGAGCCGCCAAAACAGCAGGACGGGGATGAAGGCTTAACCCTTCTCAAGGATAAATCCTCCGCATGACACGCATTCTCCTCCTCGGACTTGTCGCTCTCTCGCTCGCAGCCTGTTCGACACCCCCGCCGCGCAATGCCCAGACGCCCAGCTTCTACCTGCCGATGGCGCGGGCGGATGCGACCGTCGATGCCGCGATGGCCCGGGACATGATCAGCGCCTATAGGCACAACAAGGGCCTGGGGCCTTTTATCGTTGACCCGGATCTGCAGGCCGCCGCACAGGCGGAGGCGCGGGCAATGGCATCCGTCGACAAGCCGAGCTCCGCCGATGCCGTGAAAGCGCGTCTGGCAGCGGCCGGGTTCAGAGCTCCGGCTGCCAACCTGTCGGCAGGCTATTACACGCTCGCCGAGGCGTTCTCCGGCTGGCGCGAGAGCCCGCAGCATGACCGGGTCCTGCTCGATCCCAACGCCACCAGGATCGGCATCGCCACCGCGTATACGCCGAATTCCAAGTACAAGGTCTATTGGGCCATGGTGGTGGCGGCCGAGCGGAAGCCCTGATACGGGGCGCGCTTCATATCCGAGGGCATGGACGCCCACCGTTCGGCCTCTATGTTAGACGCCAAGGCGCGGACCTTTGGTCCCGCCCCACAAACCGGGGCTCTCTTCCATGTGGCTGATCCGCCTTTATGTCCGCGTTCTCGGCCAGCTCGGCTCCGATCTCAGAATCGGCGCGCTGCTTGCGCTCGCCAATGTGGCGCTGGCGATCTCCGCCTTCGCGGAACCGATCCTGTTCGGGCGAATCATCGATGTGCTGACGAGGGCGCAGGTTCCCGGGACGCCTCCGGTCACGTTCACGGTCCTGATGCCGCTCATCATCGCGTGGGTGGCCTTCGCGTTCTTCTCCATCGGCGCCGGCGTGCTGGTGGCGCTCTATGCGGACAGGCTCTCGCACCGCCGGCGACTGGCCGTCGTGGCGAATTATTTCGAGCACGTCCTCGAATTGCCGCTGGCATTCCACACCTCGACCCATTCCGGCCGCGTGCTGAAGGTCATGCTCGAAGGCTCCAACGGCATGGCCTGGCTCTGGCTCGGCTTTTTCCGCGAGCATTTCGCCGCCCTCGTGGCGCTGTTCATCCTGCTGCCGATGACGGTGTTCCTGAACTGGCGCCTCGGCCTTCTTCTCCTAGGCCTGGTCGTCGTCTTCGCCATCCTGACCACCATCGTGGTGCGCAAGACCGAGAGCCTTCAGGGCTCCGTCGAGCGATATCATTCGAGCCTTGCGGAACATGCATCCGACGCGCTCGGCAATGTGCCGGTCATCCAGTCCTTCACCCGGGTCGAAGCCGAGGCCGGCTCCCTGCGCGCCATCATCCAGCAATTGCTGCAGGCCCAGAACCCTGTCCTGTCATGGTGGGCAGTCGCCTCCGTGGCGTCGCGGGCCGCGGCCACCATCACGGTCACGGCGGTGTTTCTGGTTGGAACCGGCCTTCACCTCAATGGTCTCGCGACCATCGGCGAGATCGTCATGTTCATGAGCATCGCCACGATGCTGATTTCGCGACTCGAACAGGCGGTGAGCTTCGTCAATCAGATGTTCATGCAGGCGCCGAAGATGCGAGAATTCTTCGAAATTCTCGACACCGCGCCGGCCGTTCACGACCGACCGCATGCGAAGGACGTGGAGCGCTTTGCCGGCAAGGTGGCGTTCGAGAATGTCAGTTTCTCCTATGACGGGAAGCGCCCGGCCATCCAGGACGTGTCGTTCACGGTGCTGCCGGGTGAGAACGTGGCGCTCGTGGGCGCGACGGGTTCGGGAAAATCCACCACGCTGGGTCTTCTTCACCGCGCGTTCGATCCGCAATCCGGCGCGATCCGCATCGACGACGACGACATTCGCGATCTGACCCTGTCCTCCCTGCGGCGCAATATCGGCGTCGTGTTCCAGGAGCCGATGCTGTTCGCGCGCTCGATCCGCGAGAACCTTCAGGTCGGGCGGCCGGAAGCGACCGATGCCGAGATGATCGAAGCGCTGGAGCGCGCGCAGGCGATCGAATTCATTTCCCGTCAGACCGACGGCCTCTCCTCGATTGTCGGCGAACGCGGGCGTTCCCTGTCGGGCGGCGAACGGCAGCGGCTTTCCATCGCGCGGGCGCTGCTGAAAAACCCGCCGATTCTCATTCTCGACGAGGCCACGAGCGCCCTCGACGCGGCGACCGAAAAGAAGCTGCAGCTCGCCCTCGACGAGGTGATGAAGGGTCGCACGACCTTCGTGATCGCCCACCGGCTCGCGACGATCCGCAACGCGGACCGCATCCTCGTGTTCGATCAGGGCCGCGTGATCGAAACCGGCAGTTTCGAAACTCTCGTGGAGCAGGGTGGCCGGTTCGCGGAACTCGCCAAGGCGCAGTTCATGGCCGGGGCCGACAAGCCCGCCAAACCGGCCCTGAAGGCAGAGGCGCCGCTCGCAGGCGCCTAGACCAAGATGAGTTCAGGCGGCATTCGCCTGATTTTTCACGGTCACCGAGGTCAGCGGCACGATCCGCAGGACGGTGATGCGATTGCGCGATTTGCGCAGCACGTGAAAACGGTAGCCGTGGAAGGTGAAGATCTGTCCGGTTTCGGGGATCGTGCGCGCTTCATGGATCACGAGGCCCGCAACGGTCGTCGCCTCGTCGTCCGGGAGATTCCAGTCCATCACCCGGTTGAGATCGCGGATCGTCACCGACCCGTCCACATTCACGGCGCCGTTGGGCTGCGGGCGCACGCCCTGCACCGAGAGATCGTGCTCGTCCTTGATGTCGCCGACGATCTCCTCGAGGATGTCTTCCAGCGTCACGAGGCCCATCACCTCGCCGTATTCGTCCACCACGAGCGCGAAGTGAGTCTTCTTCGCCAGAAAGGCCTTGAGCTGGTCCCGCAGCGAGGTCGTGTCGGGCACGAACCAGCTCTCCAGCGCAATGGCCTCGATCGCCAGCTTGTCGGCATCGCCGCCCGCATTGTCGAGGGCGCGCAGCAGATCCTTGGCGTGCAGCACGCCGATGATGTTCTCCTGGCTGCCGCGCCAGAGCGGCATCCGCGTATAGGGCGACGACAAAACCTCGCGGACGATTTCCTGCGCGGTCAGGTCCGCGTTGATAATGCGCATCTTGGTGCGGTGGATCATGACCTCGGACACCGTGAGGTCTTCGAGGTCGAGAAGCCCGCCAAGCATATCGCGCTGGATCTTCGCGACGCCGCCTTCCTCGTGCAGGAGGTCGAGCTGGTCGCGCAGTTCCTGGTTGGCGGAGAGGATCGGCGCGTTCTCGCCGAGATCGAGCCCGAACGGCAGCAGCATCAGTCGCACCATGCGCTCGATAGCGATGGTGACGGGGCCCAGAACGGCCACGACCCACGACATCGGGCGCGCGAGATAGAGCGCCACGCTCTCCGGCGATGCCGTGGCGATGGCTTTCGGCAGCATCTCGGCGAAGACGATCGCCAGGATGCTGACGCCGATCATCGCATAGAGGGCGCCGATGGTGCCGGTGATCTCCATCAGCACCCACGTGGCGAACGCCGCGACCCCGATTCTCACGATGTTGTTGGTAATCAGCACCGTGCCGACGAAGCGCTCGCGCATCTGCAGCAGGCCCGTGACGACTTTCGCCCGAGGATCGCCGGCGTTTTCGAGAGTGCGCATCCGGGATCGCGACGCGAGGGTAAAGGCGGTCTCGGCGGCGGCGCAGATGGCAGACACGAGCAAGGACAGGACGACGATCAGTCCCGCGGCCCAGATTTCACCGAGTGGCAATTCCATCATTTGCGTGCCGAGGCGATTTCGCTCTCGAGAAAAGCCCTGACACTATCAACCGCAATGCCGGGCGCCACGAAGCTCTGCCCGACTCTCCGGGCGAGGATGAACGTCAGCGCGCCGGCCTGCACCTTCTTGTCCTGCGCCATGGCGTCGAGCAACGAATCCACATCGCCGTATCCGCCGGGTACGTCCTGGAGGTGCGTCGGGAGACCGACCGAGGCCAGGTGCCGTTCGACCCGCGTGGCATCCTGACCCGAACAGAGCCCGAGGAAGGTGGAGAACCGGAACGCCAGGTTGAGGCCGATGGCGACGCCTTCGCCATGCACGAGCCGAGCGGAATCGTAAGCCGTGATGCGCTCCAGCGCGTGACCGAAGGTGTGGCCGAGATTGAGAAGCGCGCGATCGCCCTCTTCGCGTTCGTCGCGCACCACCACGGCGGCCTTGGCGCGGCAGCTCGCGGCCACCGCCTCGTCGCGCTGCGATTTGCCTTCGAACACGCCCTGCCAATTGGCTTCGCACCAGTCGAAGAACGCGGCATCGCCGATGAGGCCGTATTTCACCACTTCGGCATAGCCCGCGCGCATCTCGCGAAGCGGCAGGGTGTCGAGCAAAGCCGTATCCGCAAGCACGAGGCTTGGCTGATGGAACGCGCCGACGAGATTCTTGCCGTGTGGGGAGTTGATCCCGGTCTTGCCGCCGACGGACGAATCGACCTGGGAGAGCAGGCTTGTCGGAACCTGTACGAAGCGCACGCCGCGCCGTGTCACCGCGGCGGCGAAGCCCGCCAGATCGCCCACGACACCGCCGCCGAGCGCAATCACCAGATCTCCCCGCTCGATTCGCGCTTCCAGCACGGCATCGCAAACCAATGCGAGCGACGCATAGGATTTCGTCGCCYCCCCAGGCGCAACCGTGATGACGGACGTGCGCAAGCCCTGTTGTTGCAGGGACTTGGCGAAGGGTTCGGCATAGAGCGCGCCGACATGCGCGTCGGTGACGATCGCAACGGCTCGGGCGCCCAGCGCGGCGATGCGCGGGCCGGCATCGTCCAGCACACCCCGTCCCACGACAATGTCGTAGGCGCGATCGCCAAGGGGGACGTGAACGATCAGGGGGGATGCGTCCTGCATCCGGGCGGCAGCGAGGGTCACGCTGGGGGACTCCGTTCTTCATCAAGCCAGCGGTCGAGGGTTTCGATGATGTCGACCACCACTCGATCGTGCGGGGTCTCGTGGGAATCGACCGTCAGGTCCGCCGTGGCATAGATCGGGTGGCGCGCCGCGATCAGCTCCCGCATGGTGCTCTCGGGATCCGCCGTCTTGAGAAGCGGGCGGGTGGCCCGCTTGCGGACCCGGCGCATCAGCACCTCGAGATCGGCTCGCAGCCAGACCGAAATGCCGTGCTGGGCAATCCGCGCGCGGGTTTCGTCGTTCATGAAGGCGCCTCCGCCGGTGGCCAGGACCATCGGGCCCTCCTGCAGCAGCCGGGCGATGACCCGGCGCTCGCCGTCCCGGAAATGCGCCTCGCCGTGGATGGAGAAAATATCCGCGATCGTCATGCCGGCCGCGGCTTCGATCTCGTGATCGGCATCGCGGAACGGCAGGCCGAGTTTCTGGGCGAGCCTGCGGCCCACCGTACTTTTTCCCGCGCCCATAAGGCCGACGAGCACGAGGGATCGTGTGCCCAGGCGCTCCCGGATGGGGCTGCCGCCGCGGCTGTCGGTGTCCTGCTCGCCAGCTTCATCGAGCGGATTGAAGCGGCTGAAATCGTTCATGCGGGATTCCTAACATGGGGGGGCGCTTCTGTCACAGACAGGATGCGGCAGTGTCCGCACTTGTGGTGAATCCGGCAGGGGGCTTGCGCCGACAGCACATGCGTGGTTGTAGCGAGCAAAGCTTCGCGAGGCGCCTGTGCCGACTTTATTCCGGTTCCTGTTGGTTGTTGTGGTATTGGCCGGTCTCGGCTTCGCGGCGGTTTTCTCGCTGGCGACGCTGGTCGACCCGCAGCCCCGCGAGATTTCGACGCCTATCCCCAGCCACCGGCTGCCATCTCCCTCCAGCCGATGAGGCGGGCCGCGCCATGACGGGGGCTCTCCACGCCGGATTGTTCATGGACATGCTGGCCTCCGAGCGGGGCGCGTCACGCAATACCCTCGATGCCTATCGGCGGGACCTGGCCGATTACCTGGCGTATCTGACGGAGATCGGGGCCGCCCCCGACAAGGCCGACGCCGCCGCCTTGCGGGGTTTCATGGCGAGCCTCGAAGAGCGGGGCCTGAAGGCGTCGTCCGCTGCCCGGCGGCTCTCGGCGGTTCGCCAGTTTCACAAGTTTCTCTACGTGGAGGGATACGCGCCGGTCGATCCGACAGCCGCCATATCGGCCCCCAAGCGCGGCCGGGTGCTGCCGAAGGTTCTCTCGGTCGACCAGGTCGATCGTCTCCTGCGGGTTGCGCATGAGACCACGTTGATACCGGACGCGAAACCGGCCGAGCGTCTCCGCGCGGTCCGGATGGTCTGCCTGCTCGAACTGCTCTACGCCACCGGCCTGCGCGTCTCCGAGCTGATCGCGCTGCCCCGCAGTGCCGCCAGAACCCGCGAGCGGTTTCTCGTGGTTCGCGGCAAAGGGGGCAAGGAGCGCCTGGTGCCCCTGACGGAGGCCTCACGGGAGCGGGCGCGGGATTATCTCGCCCTTCTGGAGGAACAGGGGAAATCCGCGGGGACTTGGCTGTTCCCGGCCGACAGCGAGAGCGGACACCTGACGCGGCAGTCCTTCGCGCGCGATCTCAAGGCGGTGGCGTCGGCGGCGGGGCTGCGCGGCGATACGGTGAGCCCGCACGTGCTGCGGCATGCCTTTGCCAGCCACCTGCTTCAGAACGGCGCGGATTTGCGAGTCGTGCAGGAATTGCTGGGCCATTCGGACATCTCGACCACGCAGATCTACACCCACGTGCTCGACGAACGGCTGAAGAGCATGGTGCGCGACCTGCATCCGATGGCCGACGTCAAGAAATAGCCGGACTTACCGCCGCTTCAGAAGAAACATGCCTTGCTCGCCGAGCATGTTCCACGCCCACCAGGGCAGGGCCATCCTGACCGGCTTGCCGCCGGAATCGAGGGCGGCTGCCCGTTCCATCTGCGCGCCGACCTCCTCGCAGAGATCGAGGAAGTCGCGGATGGTGCAGAAATGGATGTTGGGCGTGTCATGCCAGGAATACGGCATGTTCTCGGTCACCGGCATTCGGCCCTTCACCAGAAGATCCAGCCGCACGCGCCAATGGCCGAAATTCGGAAACGACACGATGGCGCGCCGGCCGATGCGCAACAGGTGTTCCAGCACGACCTTCGGCTGGCGGGTCGCCTGGATCGTCTGGGACAGGATGACGTAATCGAACGCGTCGGCGGGATAATCCGCCAGATCGGTATCGGCGTCACCCTGGATGACCGGCAACCCCTTGGCGAGGCACGCGTTCACGCCTTCGCGCGAAATCTCGATGCCGCGCCCGTCGACGCCCTTGCGATCGCGCAAAAGCGCCAGCAGATCGCCGTCGCCGCAGCCGATGTCGAGCACCCGTGAGCCGGGCTGCACCATATCGGCGAGCAGCAGGAAATCGAGACGGGGCGCCGCGTCATCCGTCATGGGATTCCCCGGGCGCGGGCGGCCGCATCGATGAAGCCCCGCGCGGCGGCGAACATGGCGGGCTCATCGAGCAGAAACGCATCGTGGCCCTTGTCGCTTTCCACCTCGACGAAACCGACCGAGGCCGCGGCGGCGTTGAGGGCGTGGACGATGGCGCGGGAATCGGAGGTCGGAAACAGCCAATCCGACGTGAAGGAGATCACGCAGAAGCGCGTCGCCGAATTCCTGAAAGCCTGGGCCAGATTGCCGCCGTGCTCCGCCGCCAGATCGAAATAATCCATCGCCCGCGTCACATAGAGATACGAATTGGCGTCGAAGCGCTCGACGAATTGCAGGCCCTGATAGCGCAGGTAGCTTTCGATCTGGAAATCGGCATCGAACGAAAATGTCGGCGCATTGCGGTCCTGATAGTTGCGGCCGAATTTCCGGTGCAGGGCGAGCTCCGACAGGTAGGTGATGTGGGCACCCATCCGCGCGACGCCGAGCCCCTTGTCCGGGCGCGTGCCCTCGTTCAGGTAATTGCCGCCGCGCCAGTCCGGGTCGGCCATGATCGCCTGACGACCGACCTCGTGGAACGCGATGTTCTGCGCCGAATGCCGCGCCGCGGCCGCGATGGGCAGGGCCGAGAAGACCCGGTCGGGATAGCTCGCGGCCCATTGCAGCACCTGCATGCCGCCCATGGAGCCGCCGAGGACGCAGAACAGGCTCCCAATTCCAAGCCGGTCGATGAGCGCCGCCTGTGACCGAACCATGTCGCGAATGGTCAGGACCGGAAAGTCGAGGTTGTGAGGACGGCCGGTGGCCGGATTGATCGTAGCCGGTCCGGTGCTGCCGGAGCAACCCCCGATCACATTGGCGCAGATGACGAAGAACCGGTCGGTATCCACCGGCTTGCCGGGACCCACCATGGTGGTCCACCAGCCTGGCTTGCCCGTCACCGGGCTGACATTCGCCACATGCTGGTCGCCCGTGAGCGCATGACAGATCAGGACCGCGTTGGATTTCGCCGCATTCAGCGTGCCGTAGGTCTGGTAGGCGATCTGCCACGGGGCAAGCGCCACGCCCGCATCCATCATCAGCGGCTCATCCGCGCCGAAACGGGCCACGGGGCTCGACGGATCGTCGATCTGGCTGCGCGGTTCGAGGGGCGACGACGAATGGGACATCTGATCCGACGGACGAGTTCGGTCTTTCGAACAGCGGTAGTGCGGACGGGGCGGCAGGTCAACGAAGATGAGGTCTCGCGGCTGGGAGGGTGAGGCCGCGCAATCAGGGCTTGGCAGGCATCGCGGACGCTGCGAAAAGAGCGCCGCATTGAGGAATACGCGTATGTCCGACAAGACACCCGCCACCATCCCCGCGCCGGCCCTGGCCGAGCTGCGACAGGAGATCGATCGCCTCGACGAGGAGATGCATCGTCTTCTGATGGAGCGCGGCCGGATCATCGACCGCCTCATCTCCGTCAAGAAAACGGGCGATTCCGGTTCGGCCTTTCGCCCGGGCCGCGAGGCCTCGATGATGCGGGCGCTGGCCGAACGTCATGAGGGCCTGCTGCCGCTCGACACGGTGGAGGGAATCTGGCGGGTCATCATCGCGACTTTTACGTATGTGCAGGCGCCCTATGCGGTTCACGCCGACATTTCGGGCGGCGATGCGCCCATGCGGGATTCGTCCCGGTTCCATTTCGGTTTCACGGTGCCGTTCCTCAGCCACCCGAGCGCCACCGCGGTGATCGAAGCCGTGGCTCGATCGCGGGGCGATCTCGGCATGTTCCGGCTCGATCAGGGCGCGTCGAGCGGCGCCTGGTGGCGGATTCTGACCGAGCCGGACAGCCCGAAGATCATCGCTCGGCTGCCCTTCATCGAACGCCCCGGCCACCCCGCCGGCACGCCGGTCTTCGTCATTTCCAAGCCCTTGGCCGATGCGGCGGTCCGCGACGTGGTGCTTTACGCAGCGCAATTCGAGCGCTGGCACCGGGGCGCGGGGGAGATTCTCGAACGCATGGGCGGCGAATTGGTGGCAAGCGCCGCCGATGCGAGCGGCCTTTCCGAGCTCATCGCCATTCCCGGCTCGGTGGATGCGAAGGCCCTGCGGAAAGCCCTCATGGAGGCGGGAGCCAGCCTCGACGAACTCGTCGAGGTCGGCGGCCATGCCGAACGTTTCCGCGTGAAATAAGCGCGAAGCTGCGCTAAAGCCTCTCAGCAATTATAGAACCTTGCAGGAACCAACGATGGCCGCCCGTCCCGAACCCCGTCCCGGCATCATGCAGATCGACGCCTATGTGCCAGGCAAGAGCGCCGCGTCGGGAGTGGCCAAGATCCACAAGCTCTCGTCGAACGAGACTCCCCTCGGTCCCTCGCCGAAGGCTGTCGAGGCGATCCGCACCTTCGACCACCTGGAACTCTATCCCGACGGTTCGGCGACCCGGCTGCGCGAGGCGATCGCCTCCAAATACGGCCTCGATCCCGCCCGCATCCTGTGCGGTTCGGGCTCGGACGAATTGTTGTCCCTGATCACCAGCACCTATGTGGGGCCGGGCGACGAGGGAATCTTCTCTGAGCACGGTTTCCTCGTCTACCGCATCGCGATCCTCGCCAATGGCGGCGTGCCGGTCGTGGCGCCCGAGCGCGATTACACCACCGACGTGGACGCGATGCTCGCGAAGGTGACGCCGAAGACCAGGATCGTCTTCTTGGCCAATCCCAACAACCCGACCGGAACCTATCTGCCGTTCGACGAGGTCAAGCGCCTTCATGCGGGCCTGCCTTCGCATGTTGTTCTGGTCCTCGACGCGGCCTATGCGGAATATGTCCGGCGCAACGATTACGAGGCTGGTCTCGAACTCGTCGCCACCAGCGAAAACGTCGTGATGACGCGGACGTTCTCGAAGATCTACGGCCTTGCCAATGTGCGGCTCGGCTGGATGGTGGGACCGTCGCACATCATCGACGCGGTCAACCGCATCCGCGGTCCGTTCAACGTCAACGGCCCCGCGATGGCGGCCGGAATCGCGGCGATCCAGGACGACGCGCACGTCACGAACGCGGTCCTCCATAACGAGAAGTGGCTCGCCTGGCTGACGCCGGAGATCGAGGCTCTGGGCGTGAAAGTCACCCCGAGTGTCGGCAACTTCCTGCTGATCCATTTCCCGAAGGAAGCTGGCAAGACCGCCAAGGACGCCGATACCTACCTGAGCGGGCGCGGGCTGATCCTGCGCCGGGTCGATGCCTACGGACTCTCCGACGCGCTGCGCCTCACCATCGGCAGCGAAGAGGCGAACCGCCTTGTAGTCTCGGCCCTTCGCGACTTTTTGAAGGTCACCTGATGTCGGAGCGTCTCGGAAAGCCGCTGGATGCGCCGCTCTTCGATCGCGTCGCGCTGATCGGCCTCGGGCTGATCGGCTCGTCCGTCGCGCGGGCGGTCCGGCATCGAAACGTCGCGCGCACGATCGTTGCCATCGACCGCGACGAGGCGACGATCGCGCGGGTTCGCGAACTGGGAATCGCCGACGAGGTGACGACCGACGCTGCGGAAGGTGTGCGCAATGCCGATCTGGTGATCCTGTGCGTGCCGGTCGGCGCCTGCGAGGCGGTGGCGAAGGCGATACACCGCAACCTGAAGGCCGGAGCCATCGTGTCCGATGTCGGGTCGGTCAAGGCGTCGGTGATCGCGCAGATCCAGCCGCATCTCCCGGCCGGTGTGTCCTTCGTGCCGGCGCATCCGGTCGCCGGAACCGAATATTCCGGGCCGGATGCGGGCTTCGCGACGCTGTTTCTCAATCGCTGGTGCATTCTCACGCCCCCCGACGGGACCGACGAGGCGGCGATCGACCGCATGTCGGCGTTCTGGTCGGCGCTGGGCTCTGATGTGGAGGTGATGACCGCGCAGCATCACGATCTGGTGCTTGCCATCACCAGCCATGTGCCGCACCTGATCGCCTACAACATCGTCGGCACCGCCGCCGATCTCGAAACGGTGACGCAATCCGAGGTCATCAAGTTCTCGGCCGGCGGCTTTCGCGATTTCACCCGGATCGCGGCTTCCGATCCGACCATGTGGCGCGACGTTTTCCTGCACAACAAGGAAGCGGTGCTGGAAATGCTCGGCCGCCTTAACGAGGATATCGCGCTCCTGGCGCGTGCGATCCGCTGGGGCGAGGGCGACAAGCTGCACGATCTCTTCACCCGCACCCGCGCCATCCGGCGCGGAATCATCTCGCAAGGTCAAGAGACGCCCGAGCCCGATTTCGGCCGCCGGCGCGACGAGCCGGAGAGCGGCGCTCAGTAGAGTGGCATCAGCCGAAAGCCGGGGACGACGAACGGCCCCATCGCCAGCTTGCCGTTGTCGAGCCGGAGAGGCGGCAGCGGCACCAGGGTCGGCTGCGCGGCCGGCGTTCCCGCCTGCGCCTGTCCGAACAAAGCCCCCAGCAGCGCCCCGCCGAGACGACCGCCCACCACGTTGCCCAGAAGCCCGTCGAGGCCCGCCGCCGAGGCGGTGAGCTGGCCGGTCGGGCGATGCCAGTCGTCGAGCGAAATCTCGCCCTTGGCTTCGGCGCGTCGCGTTCCCTTGGTGACGGACAGCATCAGAATTTCCAGGGCGCCGCCGGCCTTGCGCCAGCGTTCGAGCTCGTTGCCCACTTGGCGGGCCCGGAAGCCCTCCGCCTGGGTGACGGTGGCGTCGAGGGTGAAATCGGCCGGCTCCGCACCGCCGACGAGACGGTCCAGCGACGGAATCTGCGCCTCGCGAACCGACAAAGCCGCATCGAACGCCTTGTCGGAGGCGCGGGTGGGATTGGGGCGGACATGGAGCTCGAGATGGCGGCTGTTGGTCACCAAATCGTCCGGCCCAAGCCCCGTCACGGTGATGCGCGGAGCTTCGGCCACGAGGGAAAATCGCTGCAATCCGCGCGAGGACGCATGAAGGCTGCTTTGCAATAGATCCCACGTGCCTTCGAGGGTCGCGCGCCCATCCGACACCCGCAGCGGCCCCTCGATTTCGGTGATGACGAACGCGGGCTGGTAGACCTGCGACATGGAGGTCACGCGGCCGAGCGAGGCGGTCACGGGGCCTTGCTTGAGGGTGAGGCTGTTGCACGCAACCTGAACGCGGAACGGATAGCCGCCCACCTGCCGGTCCGCGCAGGTCCATTGCCGCCCCGCCCGGGCCTCGGTGGCGAGCCAGGCATCGAGGGAATCGGTCGCCCGGTCGCGGATGACCCACCAGGCGACGCTCCAGGCGATTGCGACGAGCAACAGCAGGACGAAGGGGGTGTAGAGCCAGAAGCGATTGTGGCGACGGGCGGGGGTCGAGGCGACCTCATCCATTCAGAGACTCTCCGGTTGTGTCCTGTGTTGGTAACTGCTAGCGCCCGATCCAGGCAAGGACAGGGCGGACGAAGGGCATGGCTCGCGGACATGACGATCTGTGGGTGTTCGGTTACGGCTCGCTCATGTGGCGGCCGGGATTCCCGTTTGTCGAAAGCTGTCACGCGCAGCTCTACGGCTACCATCGCGCGCTGTGCATCCTCTCGCACGTCCATCGCGGAACGCCGGAAAGGCCGGGACTTGTCCTGGGCCTCGACCGCGGAGGTCGCTGCCACGGCGTGGCATTCCGCGTCCCCGCCGCAGAGGCCGAGCCGACCCTCCACTACCTGCGGGAGCGCGAGCAGGCGACCTCCGTCTATCTCGAACGGCACCTTCCGGTGCGATTCCCGGATGGCCGCACCGTCACGGCCCTGTCCTACGTCGCCGACCGACGCCATCCGCAATATGCCGGACGGCTCGATTTCGAACGGGTGTTAGGGATCGTGCGGGCAGGGGTGGGGATTTCCGGGCGAAATCCGGATTATGTCCGCTCCACCTATGAGCATCTCGCCGGCATGGGCGTCATCGATCCGCTGCTGCGCCAGATCACCGAGGCCATGGCCGAGCCGGAGCCGGAGACCTAGCAGGCCGCCTGCGCGTCGCCCTGATCGAGATCGGCGATGACGGCCCGGCGTTCACGATCATCGTCGGCCAGCCGGTGGACGTGCATCTCGGTGGCGCCGAGCGTCTCGGCACGCGCCAGCCAGCGAATCCGAATGTCATCCGGGGATTGCGGCCCCACGATCGTCATGTCGACGACGCTCGACAGGCCGTTGGGTCCGCGCTTCACCGCCAGGATGACGGCGTCCGTCACGTCCATGACCTCGGAGGCCACCAGGGGATGAACACCCACGATATAGCGCCGCCCGGATCGGCCGCGCCACGAACTCAGCGCCGGCGATGAACGAAGGCCCGCCGTGGCCCGCAACCGTTCCTCACGCACGCCAGCCCTCCGCGTTCGTTCGTTGCGGAGATCCCGCATCGCCATGGACCAAGACACGATTCGTTTGTTCGTCATTTGTTCCAAGGTAGGAATCGGCGCGCGGAACGTCAAGGCCCTTGCGTGAGGCCGGTCAGATGCCGGGCGAATCCGACGCCACGCCCAGGCGCGCGAGCTCCTGCCGCCCTTCGGCGACCAGCCGGTCGGAGGCGGTCTCGATCCGATCCTGCATCTCCTTGAAGAAGGCGTTGCGGGGCAGGCCGGGCGGGATGATGTCGAGGATTTCCACCACGATGGTGCCCGGTCGCCGCAGGAATTTCCGGCGCGACCAGAAAAGCCCCGAATTCAGCGCAACCGGCAGGCAGGGCGCGCCGAGATGCTGGTAGAGATGGCCGATGCCGAACTTGTAGGCCGGGGCAGCGCCGGCCGGCCGGCGGGTGCCCTCGGGGAAGATGAGGATCTGGCGCCCCTTCTGGATCTCGCCCTTGGCGCGCGTCATCATCCGCAGCAGCGCCTGCGCGCCGCCCTTGCGATTGACCGGGACGGAGCCGCCCTTCCAGGTGTACCAGCCGAAGAACGGGATCCACATCAGTTCGCGCTTCAGGATGAAGGCCGGGTCCGCGAACAGGGTGAGGAGCGCGAAGGTCTCCCACACGGATTGGTGCTTCGCCGCGACCAGAAGCCCACCGGGCGGGATGCGGTCGAGCCCGCGCAATTCGACCCGCGTGCCGACGATCACCCGCATCAGCCACATCGACGTCCACGCCCAGTACTTGGCTCCCCGAATGAACACCCGCCGCGGCAAAGCAAGCGCGGGCAGCAGTACGATCATCCAGAAGACGAGATTGGCGTAGAACGCCACGTTGAACAGGAAGGAGCGAAGGATCAGCATGATTCTCGACGAAAAAAGCGGGACCTCATGCCCCGCGCCGCGCCCATCCTTAAACAGTCGAAGGCCGTCTGGACACCGATTTTCGGGGCGGACCGCGTCCTAGCGCCAGGTCGTATCCACCGCCGCATGCTGGATGGGGCTGCCCAGGATGCCGGCCACCGGCGAATCCTCGGGATCGTCCTCGAGCTGGGTCCGCAGCCACACGGCGATGAATTTCACGTATTCGGAAAACAGGACCTTGGCGGTCGAGGGATTGTGCCACCATTCATGCGGATCGATCGTCGCCGCGACCGGATAGGGAATCTTCTGCATGTTCGGAAGCGCGTGGTTCAGCTCCACCAGGGTGCGCGGCATGTGATAGTTGGATGTCACCACGATGAGCGCCGCGAAATGATTGCGCTCGGCCCAGCGGCGGGTCTCGATGGCGTTGCCGATGGTGTTGCGAGCCCGGTAATCGAGGTCCACGCAGCAATCGAACAGCCGGCGCTGGCCGGGATTGAGCCGGGAAATCTCCTCCAGGCTGGTCTTTTCGTTGACGCCGGAAATCAGCAGGCGCTTGGCGTAGCCCTGCGCCAGCAGGTCGATCGCGTCGCCGATCCGCTGCGCGCCGCCGGTCATGGCCACGATGCCGTCGGCCCGGGTTTCGGGCTTCTGTTCGAAACGGTCGAGAGAATAGACGAACGCCAGAAAGCCCAGGAACCCGATGAACAGCGACGTCATGAAGCCATAGAATCCGCAGGCGAACATGTGTCGGATCATCGATCGCCTCGTCGGAAGTGCAGGCGATCCGGGCATCGTCCAGCCCCAACCCACGGCCTCTCTGCTATCTGTGGCGCCAAAAATCGCCATATTCTGCGTTTGCGAGGTCATCACTGCGGACAATACTGCAAAATGAGGCACCGGAGAGGCAACCCCTATCTGAAATGATTCTCACCCATTCCCCTTAAGAAATCGTCTCACTGTCAGGCGAGACACGATTCCCGTGACCAAAGCCACCACCAGCGCGATGAGAATGACGACTCCATAGCCTCGCCAGGAGATGCTGAATGCCCCGAACAGGGCCTCGAGCTGGTCTCCCGTCGGGCTCGCCCGCCAGGACTTCGCCACCAGACCCAGGACGGTGGTCAGCAGGAGCGCCGCCCCGGCGCCCGCGAGGCTGCCGCGCAGGCCGAGATTGAAGAACCGGCGCTGGAATTCCTTGGCGATGAAATCGTCGTTGGCGCCGACGAAATGCAGCACGTCCACCACCTCGCGGTTCCCCGCCATGGCGCCCCGCGTGGCAAACGTCACCGCGAGCCCGGCTGCGAGCACAACCAGTCCCACCAGAAGCACGCCGACGCCGATGATCGTGTTGGCCATGGTCGAGAGCCTGGAGACCCAGAGCGCATGGTCGTCGAGGCTGGCCCCCGGGACCTGGTCCTTGAGGGATTTCCGCAAGGGACCGAAATCCGGGCGGGTTTCCTCGTTCAGCTTGATGACGATGAGGCGCGGGACCGGCAAATCGTTGAAATCGAGGCCCGTGCCGAGCCAGGGTTCGAGCAGGCGCTCGGATTCCTGCCGGGTGAAGGCCTGGGCGCTCTCTACCCCCTTGGTCTGCCGGGCCAGCGCCGCCGCGCGCTCCACATCGGCCTCGATGGATCGCTGGGGGTTGGGCCGGACCTGGATGGTCACCTCCCGGGCGATGTCCGATCGCCACTGGGCCGAACTCGTGGCGACGAGCTCCGCGCCGCCGGCGCAGAGCGCGGCGAGGAAGGTCAGAATGGCGATGACGGCCGCGAGCGCCTGGCCGCCGGCGGAATCGACGGGCACCAGCGGGGCATTGCGCCGGAGCGAGGTCGGCAGCGGACGTTTGGCGGCGGCTGCGGGCGCAGGCGCGGGTTTCCGGCGCGTCCCGACGCGTTTTTTGAGCGGGCGGTTCATTCGTCGATATGCAGCCGTCCGTCCCCCAGCACGAGGCGGCGGACGTCGAGCTGGTCCATGAGGCTGAAATCGTGGGTGGCGATCACCACCGAGGTTCCGAGCCGGTTGAGTTCGATGAAGAGCCGCAGCAGCCGCTTGGCGAGCGACGGGTCGACGTTGCCGGTCGGCTCGTCGGCAAGAAGCAGGTCCGGCCGCACGATGAGGGCCCGCGCGATGGCGGCGCGCTGCTTTTCGCCCCCGGAGAGAACCGGCGGCAGGACGTGCATGCGGTCGCCGAGACCCACCCATCGCAACAGTTCCACCACCTCGGCCCGATAGGTAGCCTCGTCCTTGCCCTGCACGCGCAGGGGCAGGGCCACGTTCTCGTAGGTGGTGAGATGGTCGAGGAGGCGGAAATCCTGGAACACCACGCCCATCCGGCGGCGCAGGCCGGTCAGGTTGTCCTTGGAAATATCCGACACGTCCTCGCCGAAGATGGAAATGAGCCCCCGGGTCGGGCGCACCGACATCAGGATCAGGCGCAGGAGCGTGGTCTTGCCGGCGCCCGACGGCCCGGTGAGAAACTGGAACGAATTGGCCTCGATCGAGAAGGTGAGGTCGCGCAAGACCTCCGGGCCCATGCCGTAGCGCACGCCCACATTCTCCAACTGCACCACGGGTGCGCCGTCGTTGTCCTCGATGTCGTAATACGCTCTCACGCGGCGCGCGCATCCTCTGTGGTTCGTCTGAAGCGCCGCCGGATGCGTCGCCTGTCTTCGCGATTCGCCCCTCTATGGCAGATCGGCCTTAACAATCCGGTCAACGGGGCGCCCGGCGGCAGCGGATGCTAGCGGAACTTTCCCGCGGAATGAACCGGTGTCGGACATTCCGGCCCGGCTTTAAGGCCGCAGGTACCGATGCGCGTTTGACTTCGGGAACGCCCCATGGTCGTGAATGAGACGATTGTTGCGGGCAACGGCTCATGGCCGGCCCTTATGTGGATTGATGACGATGACGGCCTCTCCCCGGATCCGGGTTCTCTTCGACGAAAAGACCATTGCCAGCCGCATCGAGGAACTGGCCCAGGATATCGCGCGGGCAAAGCCCGAGAACCTGCTGGTCGTCGCCATCCTCAAGGGGAGCTTCATGTTCGCCGCGGACCTGATCCGCGCGCTCCACCGGGTGGGTCTTGAGCCCCAGGTGGAGTTTGTCCATTTGTCGAGCTATCTCGACGGAACGGTGTCATCCGGGCAGGTGGCGATCCTGCGGGACGTGGAAAGCGACGTTCGCGACCGGGACGTCCTGCTGGTCGACGACATCCTCGAATCGGGCCGCACCGTGACGTTTGCCAAGGACCTGCTGATGGCCCGGGGCGCAAGACGCGTCCTGACCACGGTGCTGCTGGAGAAACCCGGCAAGCGCGCGGTTTCCATCGATGCCGAATTCGTCGGTTTCAACTGCCCGGACGTCTTCGTGGTCGGCTACGGCATGGACGTGTCGCATTCCTATCGCCAGCTGCCCTTCGTGGGCGTGGTCGATCATCTCGACAGCGATCCCGACCTTTTCGACGAAAAGAGCTGAGGCTCAGTTCAGACGCCATACCGCGGCGTTGAGCGCCGTCGCGTAAGCCACCCACGCGAGATACGGCATGAGCAGGTAGGCCGCCACCCTGTCGAGGGGCCAGAACGCCCGGATCGTCGCGATGATGGCGACGATCAGTGCCAGTATGACCACCAATCCGGCGGCCGGGCTATGCGCGCCGAAGAAGGCCCAGGACCACAGGGCATTGAGGCCAAGCTGCACGAAGAACGTCGCGATGGCCGTGCTTCGCCCCGGCAGGGAGGCAGGCAGCGAGAGAATGCGCCACATCGCGTAGGCCATCATCGCATAGAGCAGGGTCCAGACCGGGCCGAAGAGCCAGTTCGGCGGCGTGAAGCCGGGTTTTGCCAGCCCCGGATACCAGGTCGGAATGTTGGGCATCGTCGCCAGGCTTCCCAGCACGCTTGCCGCCGCGACCGGCAGCACCGCCAGCAGAAAGCGCCGAAGCGGCGGTGTCGGCATGCCCGACATTGCACTCTCGCGTGGATGCATGATGGTGCGTTTCCCTGTAATGGATGAGCTTCGTCACCACACGCAACCCATCCCCTTCCCGGAGGTTCCCATGCCGTCATCGCGTCCGCAATGGTCGAAGCGCTCTCTCACGGCGCAGGCCATGGGTCATGTGGATCCGGTGACGAAAGCCGTGGTGATGCCGATCCACGTCGCCACCACCTATATTCGCGACGAGGACAACGCCTATTCGTCCGGCTTCGTCTATGGCCGTCCCGACAACGCCACGATCCGCGAGGCGGAGGGCGTGCTGGCGATGCTTGAGGAAGCTGAAGCCGGCGCGCTGCTGTTTTCCTCGGGCATGGCTGCCGCGACGGCGGTGTTCCAGGCGCTCAATCCCGGCGACCATGTGGTGGCCTCCAAGGTCATGTACTGGGCTTTGCGCCACTGGCTCATGACGGAGGCCACGCGCTGGGGGCTCAACGTCGAATTCGTCGAGACCGACAATCTCGATGCCTTGCGCAAGGCGGTCGTTCCAGGCCGCACCAAACTGGTCTGGGCCGAGACACCGTCGAACCCGTTATGGACGATTACCGACATCGCTGGCGCGGCGGAAATCGCCCATGCGGCGGGCGCGCGCCTCGCGGTCGATTCGACCACCGCTTCGCCCTATCATACGCGCCCCCTGGCGCTTGGCGCCGACATCGTCATGCATGCCGCCACCAAGGTCCTGAACGGCCATTCGGACGTGGTGGCGGGCGTACTCGCGGGTGCGAAATCGGATGCGTTCTGGGCCCAGATCGTCACCATCCGCAAGGGGCAGGGCGCGATCCTCGGGCCGTTCGAGGCCTACCTGCTCATGCGCGGCCTGCGGACGCTGCATCTGCGCGCGGCCGCGCAGACGAAAAGCGCCCAGGAGCTCGCGGAACGTCTGTCGGCCCATCCGAAGATCGCGCGCGTGCTCTATCCCGGCCTGCCTCAGCATCCCGGTCATGACGTTGCGGCACGGCAGATGGAGAACGGGTTCGGCTACATGCTGTCCGTGCAGGTATCGGACGGAGAGGCGGCGGCCATCCGCACGGCGGCGCGGGTGARATTGTGGAAACGCGCCACGTCGCTTGGCGGCGTCGAGAGCCTCATCGAGCACCGCGCCTCGATCGAGGGGCCGGGCACGCCATGTCCCCCGGATCTGCTGCGCCTGTCCACAGGCATCGAGGATTCGGAGGATCTTTTCGCGGATCTTGACGAGGCTCTGCGCTCCCGCTGACGGGCGACGATTGGCCCTTGTCATAAAACCCGTGATGTTCTCTGTTATGCGAACGCTGTTTCATGAACGGGGACGACCAGCATGACGTCAATGATCACTCGCCGCCGGGTCCTTCAAACCGGCGTGGYGGCCGCCGCCCTCACGGCCATGCCGCGCATCGGCTGGGCCGCCGACCCGGTTGTCAAGCTGCGCATCCTGGAGACGACCGATCTCCATGTGAACATCCTGCCTTACGACTACTACCGCGACGCGGCCGACGACACGGTCGGCCTTGCGCGCACGGCCGCACTCGTCAAGGCCGCCCGCGCCGAGGCGAAGAACAGCCTGCTGTTCGACAACGGCGATCTGATTCAAGGCTCGCCCCTGGGCGATTTCGTCGCCTACCGTCGGGGTATGAAGAAAGGCGACGTCCATCCGATGGTCGCCGCCATGAACACCCTCAATTACGATTGCGGAACGCTCGGCAACCACGAATTCAACTACGGTCTCGACTTTCTGCAGAACTCGCTCGGGGCGGCGAAATTCCCGCTCGTCTGCGCCAATGTCATCAAGTCCGATGGCGAGACCCTGCGGAAGCCGTGGCTCGTTCTCGATCGGGACGTGGTCGACGAGGCAGGCGTGACGCATAAACTGAAAGTCGGCGTGATCGGCTTCGTGCCGCCGCAGATCGTGCAATGGGACAAAGCCCATCTCGACGGCAAGGCGACCACGACGGACATCGTCGATGCGGCGCAGAAGCATGTGCCGGATATCAAGAAAGCCGGCGCCGACATCGTCGTGGCGTTGTGCCATTCGGGCATCGCGGGCGGCGAACGAAATGGCGGCGAGGAGAACGCGGCCCTGCACCTGGCGAAGGTCGACGGGATCGACGTGATCCTCACCGGGCACCAGCATTTCACCTTCCCGGGTGGCAAGGAATTCAGCAACATTCCGGGCGTCGATGCGAAGGCCGGCACGCTCCACGGAAAGCCCGCGGTCATGGCGGGATTCTGGGGCAGCCATCTGGGCCTCATCGATCTCGAACTCACCAAGGATGCGACGGGCTGGAAGGTGGCGAAATTCGCCACAGAGGCACGTCCCATCTACGATCGCGTCGACCGCAAGGTGGTGCCGAAGGTCGATTCCGAGGCCCTCGTCATCGCGGCGGTGCAGGCGGATCACGATGCGACGCTGAAATATGTGCGCGAGCCGGTCGGCACCACGGCGGTGCCGATCCATTCCTATTACTCGCTGGTGGCCGACGACGCGTCCGTGAAGCTCGTGGCCGAGGCGCAGGCCTGGTACGTGGCGGATCTCCTGAAGACCACGCCGCACAAGGACCTGCCGCTGCTATCCGCGGCGGCGCCCTTCAAGGCCGGCGGACGCGGCGGTCCGAACTATTTCACCGAGATCAAGCCGGGACCGCTCGCCATCAAGGACATGGCGGACATCTACATCTATCCCAACACCATCCGGGCCGTGAAGGTGACGGGAGCGCAGGTGCGCGAATGGCTCGAACGGTCGGCGGGGATCTACAACCAGATCGACGTGGCGAAGGGCGGCGAACAGGACATCATCAATTCCAAGTTCCCGGCCTACAATTTCGACGTCATCGCGGGCGTGCAGTACAAAATCGATCCGACGCAACCCTCGCGCTACGACAATGACGGCAAGCTCGTCGCAGCCGACGCGCACCGCATCAAGGATCTGTCGTATAACGGCAAGCCGGTGACCGACGATCAGGTGTTCGTGGTGGCGACCAACAATTACCGCGCGGGCGGCGGCGGCAACTTCCCCGGCGCGGACGGCAAGACCATCATTCTCGACGCCCCCGATCTCACGCGCGACGCGATCATGCGGTTCATCATCGAGCGCAAGGAAGTGTCGCCGAAGGCGGATGGCTCGTGGGCGCTGGTGACGCCGCCAGCGAATGTGACCGCGACCTTCCTCACCGGACCGAACGCCGCCTCCTATCAGCCCTCCGGCATCAAGATCGAACGCATGGGCGATGCGCCCGAAGGCTTCGTCAAATACCGCATCGTCGGTTGATTCGGATTGCGCGAGAAATGAACGGCCGGATGTGATCCGGCCGTTGTCGCTTACAGCCGCGGCAACTCGACCGGCGGTTCGATCTGGTCCGGGGCCGGCTCCACCAGCCGGCGGCGGCGCTTGGCCAGCATGATGGTGCCGTTCAGTTCCCCGCCGAACAGGAAGATGGCGCCGAGCGTGTAGAGAAACACCAGCGCCACCATGGCGGTGGCCAGACCCCCATAGGTCGACGCATAGGCGCCCGGATAGAATTCGAGATACCAGCCGAATCCCAGGCCACCGAGCAGCCACAAAAACAGCGTCACCAATACGCCGGGCAGGATAGACCACCAGTTCCGGCGGCCCGATGGCACGAATTTGTAGGCGATCAGCAGGCCCGCCACGATGACGACCGTCGCGATGGCGATGCGCAGGAAGTCGATCAGCCCGTCGAGGAACTGCAGCGCCGGCACCCAATAGAGGACCGCGCGCCACACGAAGGGTCCGAGCACCACCAGAACCGCCAGAACCAGCATCACGAACGCACCACCGATGACGAAAGCGATGGATTCGAGCCGCGTCACCCACCACACGCGGGTTTCCCGCACGCCATAGGCGCGATTCAGGCCCAACCGCAAAGCTTCCACGGCGCTCGATGAGAAATACAGCGCCAGCACGAGGCCGAGCGTCAGCACATCGCTGCGCCGCCCGGTGAGGATCGTGTGGATTTCACCCGCGATGGGTTCCGCCACCTCGCGCGGCCAGGCCTCGAGGATCAGGCCCGTCGCCTCATCGGCAAGCGATCCCGCTCCGAACAAGCTCGCCAGCGCCGTCATGAGAATGAGGAACGGGAACAAGGATGTCAGGACCGACAGCGCGATATGACTGGCGATCGCCCAGGCGTCATGCACCAGAAAGCGGGTAATGGCGATGGAGAAGATTTCCACCGTGAGGCGCAGGCGTTTCAACAAACAACTCTCCCGGTGGGTGGCGACGGCGGGGGCAGGGCAAAAGGACAAGTGAGCCTGAGGACGATGGTGTCAACCATGCAGGGCCTTCGACGACAGGCCGTTGAGGCCGCGCCATGGGTGTTCGACGGCCGAAACCCTGTTAGGGATGTGTCCTCCTCGTCCGCTTTCCATCGGCCCCTCATGTCGCCCACCTTGCTCGCCCGTGTGGCCCCGCCGCTCTTCGTGCTCATCTGGGCAACCGGCTTTATCGTCGCCCGCACGGTGGCGCCCCACACGGAGCCGCTGACGTTCCTGCTGGTGCGCTACGCGCTGGCGATCCTCGTTCTGGCCGTGATCGTCTCGATCGCCCGGGTGCCCTGGCCACGGGACGGGCGAACCTGGCTCAATTCGCTCATCGCCGGCGTCTTGCTGCACGGGTTCTATCTCGGCGGCGTCTTCTGGGCGGTGAAGAACGGTCTGCCGGCGGGGATAACCGCTTTGGTGGCGGGTCTCCAACCCCTGGTCACGGGGCTGCTGGCGATGCCGCTCCTGGGCGAACGGGTTTCGCCGCGCCGTTGGCTCGGGATCGGCCTCGGATTTCTCGGGGCCATCCTGGTGATCCTGCCCAAACTCGGCGCCGGCGCGCCGCCTCTGGCCCTTTGCGCCGCCATCCTGGCGATGCTGTCGATCACGCTTGGCACCATCTGGCAGAAACGCACCGCCGGCACTCTCGACATGCGTGTCAACGCGGTCATTCAGTATATCGGGGCGGCGCTCGTGACGGCGCCGGTGGTCCTGCTCACCGAGAATGGCCGCATGGACATGTCATGGCCGCTTCTCTTCGGCCTTGCCTGGGCGGTGCTCGGATTGTCCATCGGCGCCATCGGATTGCTGCTCTATCTGATCCGCCACGGGGCCGTGACCGGCGTCGCCACGCTGCTCTATCTGGTCCCTCCCGTCGCCGCCGTCATGGCGTATCTGTTGTTCGGCGAAACGCTGAGCCTGATCCAGATCGTCGGGATGGGATGCGCCGCGCTCGGCGTGGCCGTGGCGAGCCGTAACTGAGGACAGCAAAAACCCCGGACCGGCCGGGGTTCTTGAAAGTGATCTATTTGGTGATCTTCACCGAGACCGGGTCGCTCGCCGGAAAGCTTTCCTCGTTGCCTTCGTCGAGCTTGCGATCGAGGTTTTCCTTCGAATTTTCGGTCAGCTTCTCGTCCTTTTTGCCCTGCTTGATCGTCTGTTCGTCCACGCGTTTCTTGATCTCTTCCATCAGGCATCTCCATGGCGGAGCTCACGGCCCGCATTCACCACGTCAACGCCGAAGAGACGATCCCGATCCCTCATGCAGAAACGGCGCACCGTGAGGCGCGCCGTTGCGATGGAAAGCTCAGCGAGGCTGGCCTTGCTGCGTATAGTTGTAATAATCGAACGGCAATTCGGCGATGCGGAACCAAGTGTATTCCTTCTCGCGGAAGGCGTTCCAGGAATCGTAGATCGTCTTGAACTTCTGGTTCGAGGACGCGATCTCGTTGTAGAGCTTGAACGCCTCCTTGTGGCTCGCATCGAGCACATCCTTCGGGAAGGCTCGCAATTGCGCGCCCTGGCTCACGAGGCGACGCACCGCCTCGGCGTTCTCGGCGTCGTATTTCATCACGCACATGGCGTTCGCCTCGGCGCATGCCGCTTCGAGAATCGCCTTGTAATTGGCCGGCAACGCGTTCCACTTCTCGAGGTTCACATACAAGGATGGCTGCGCCGATCCCTCCCAGAAGCCCGGATAATAATAGTATTTGGCGACCTTCACGAAGCCGAGCTTCTCGTCGTCGTAGGGACCTGAGAACTCCACCGCGTCGAGGGTTCCGCGTTCGAGCGCCGGATAGATGTCGCCTCCGGCGAGGACCTGCGGCACCACGCCGAGCCGCTGCATGATCTGCCCGCCCATGCCGGCAATGCGGAATTTCAGACCCTTCAGGTCCTCGACAGTATTGATCTCCTTGCGGAACCAGCCGCCCATCTGCGCGCCGGTCTGACCGGCCGGGAAGGTCATGACGTTGTAATCCTTCAGGAACTCCCGAACGGATTGGAGTCCGCCGCCAAAATGCATCCAGGCATTGTGCTGCCGGACGTTGAGGCCCCACGGAACGGAGGTCTCGAACATGAATGTCGGATCCTTGCCGATATAATAGCTCGACAGGGTGTAGCCGCATTCCACGGTGCCGCTTTGCACCGCGTCGAGAACCTGAAGGCCCTGGACGATTTCGCCGGCGGCGAAGACCTGGATCTGGAACTTGTTGTCGGTGGCCTCGGCGACGCGCTTGGCGATCTGCACGCCCGCGCCGAACAGGGTGTCGAGGCTTTTCGGATAGCTCGACGGCATGCGCCAGCGAATTTCGGGGGATGCCTGGGCAAGCGCCGGCGATGCGACTCCTGCCGCTGCGGCAAGTCCTGCTCCCTTGAGTACGGTTCGTCTATCCATGGCTGTTTCCTCACACGAACGCCGTTACGGCTTGGGCCCGAATAGACCCGAACTCACGCGCCGTGTCATCTTTCGTTCCGGTACGACAGGTATGCGTCGCGGGCGTATACGGAGAATGGCCGGGGCGATGCCCGGCCATTCTTCAACCTTCCAGAATACGAGCCGATCGTCAGGCCTTGCGGACAAGCTTCCCCTTCGGGACATCGACCATCGTACCGGGCGCAGGAACGCGTCGCCGGCTTTCGGCGCCGCCTTCCATCGCCACGGGCGCCGGGTCGCCTTCGCGCAGTTCCGGGCGCTTGGCCGGGCTCTTGAGAACGGTCGTCGGCATGATTCCGGCGACTTCCGCGTTGCTGAGCGTCAGGCTTACATCGCCGTCGCTTTCTCCCGACGCGACCTCGGCGAAACTGTGGATTCCCGCGGACGATCCGCTCTTCACGCGTCCGTCGTCGACGTGGCGGATATCGAGTTCGGGATCGAGCTTGCGCGATGCGCCCATGAGGCCCGTGGCCTTCGCGGCCGCGCGTTTGACGTCTCCGACGCTGTTGCGCGTGGTCGGGCCCGCGACGAAGTCTTCGCCGGCATCCGCGTTGACCAACTCATCGAGGCCGTCCTCGATCTGGGGTTCGGGGATCAGACCTCGTTTGTCTTCGGCCATGCTTGATTCCTTTCCTTGAGTGACAAGGGGGCAACGTGCGGCCGCGAAGGGGAGTTCCTGATTCGCGGAATCGGTCAGGATATCGCGGCCCCGTTAGAAAAAATGGCCGGGCTTTGACCCGGCCATTTATCGCTCGCTCAGTTCAGACGCACGCCCTCCGGCGGAAACTCCGATTCCTCCGCGACCGGGATGTCGCCGATGATCAGCCCCGAGGGACCGAGGTGCACTGACACCGTCTCGCCATCCTTGATCACCCCCGAGAGGATGCCTTCCGCCATCGGATCCTGCAGGTATTTCTGGATGACCCGCTTCAAGGGCCGCGCGCCGTAGGCGGCGTCGTAGCCCTTTTCAGCGAGCCAATCGCGCGCTTCCGGCTCGAGATCCAGGACCAGCTTGCGCTCGTCGAGAAGCATCTGCAGCCGCCCGATCTGGATATCCACGATGGCTCCCATCTCCGACCGCTTCAGCCTGTGGAACAGGATGATCTCATCGACGCGGTTGAGGAATTCCGGTCGGAAATGCGCGCGGACCACGCTCATCACCTCGCCGCGAACCATATCGGTATCCTCGTTCTCCTTTTGGGCAACGAGATATTCCGAACCGAGGTTCGACGTCATGATGATGATCGTGTTGCGGAAATCCACCGTCCGCCCTTGACCGTCCGTAAGCCGTCCGTCGTCGAGGACCTGCAGCAGGACGTTGAACACGTCCGGATGCGCCTTTTCGATCTCGTCGAACAGCACCACCTGATAGGGCCTGCGCCGCACCGCCTCGGTGAGGGCGCCGCCTTCCTCGTAGCCGACATAGCCCGGAGGCGCACCGATGAGCCGGGCGACCGAATGCTTCTCCATGTATTCCGACATGTCGAGGCGAACCATCGCGCTTTCGTCGTCGAACAGGAAGCCTGCCAGCGCCTTGGTCAATTCGGTCTTGCCGACGCCTGTGGGGCCGAGAAACATGAACGAACCCATCGGGCGGTGCGGGTCCTGCAAACCGGCCCGGGAACGCCGCACGGCGGTCGCCACCGCATGAACGGCCTCGCGCTGTCCGACCACGCGTTTCGCCAGTTCCTTCTCCATGTGGAGCAGCTTCTCGCGCTCGCCCTCCAGCATCCGGTCGACGGGCACGCCTGTCCAGCGCGACACCACCTGTGCCACGTGGTTGGCGGTCACCGCCTCTTCCATGATGCCGCCGGAACCTTCCGCGGCCTCGGTGTCGGCGAGCTCCTTCTCGAATTGCGGAATCACCCCGTAGGCGAGTTCGCCTGCGCGCTGGTAGAGCCCCTGCCGCTGCGCGGATGCGAGCTCGGTCCGGGCTTCGTCGAGCTTCTTTTTGAGATCGGCGGCGCGGCCGAGTTTCTCCTTCTCGGATTTCCATCGCAGCGTGATCGCGGCGGATTGCTCTTCGAGGTTGCTCAATTCCTTCTCGAGACGCTGGAGGCGCTCGCGCGAGGCGGGATCGCTTTCCTTCTTGAGCGCTTCCGCCTCGATCTTGAGCCGCACGATTTCGCGGTCGATGGTATCGAGCTCTTCGGGCTTGGAATCCACCTGCATGCGCAGCCGCGCAGCCGCCTCGTCCACGAGGTCGATCGCCTTGTCGGGCAGGAAACGGTCCGTGATGTAGCGGTTCGACAGGGTCGCGGCCGCGACGATCGCGCTGTCGGTAATGCGAACGCCGTGGTGCTGTTCGTATTTTTCCTTCAAGCCGCGCAGAATCGACACGGTGTCTTCCACCGTGGGCTCAGCCACGAAGACCGGCTGGAATCGGCGTGCGAGGGCCGCGTCCTTCTCCACATGCTTGCGGTATTCATCGAGCGTCGTCGCGCCGACGCAATGCAACTCGCCGCGCGCCAGAGCGGGCTTCAGCAGGTTCGACGCATCCATGGCGCCCTCGGACTTGCCGGCGCCCACGAGCGTGTGCATCTCGTCGATGAACAGGATGATGCCGCCTGCCGCCGCGGTGACCTCCTCCAGCACGCTCTTGAGCCGCTCCTCGAATTCGCCGCGATATTTCGCGCCGGCAATCAGCGAGCCCATATCGAGGGCGAGCAACTGCTTGTCCTTCAGGCTCTCCGGCACGTCCTCGTTGACGATGCGCAGCGCAAGCCCCTCGATGATGGCGGTCTTGCCGACGCCGGGCTCGCCGATCAGCACCGGGTTGTTTTTCGTGCGGCGCGACAGGACCTGAATGGTCCGGCGGATTTCCTCGTCGCGTCCGATCACCGGGTCGAGCTTGCCCTCGCGCGCCGCCTCGGTGAGGTCGCGCGCGTATTTCTTCAGAGCGTCATAGGCGTTCTCGGAGGTTGCCGTATCGGCGGTCCGTCCTTTGCGAATCTCGTTGATGGCGGCGTTGAGAAGCTGCGGCGTGACACCCGCATCGGCGAGAATCTTGCCTGCCTCCGTGTCCTTCTCGGTCGCCAGGGCCAGCAGCATGCGCTCGACGGTGACGTAGGAATCGCCCGTCTTCTCGGCCATCTTTTCGACCGTATCGAAAAAGCGCATCAATTCCCGTGTCGCCTGCGGCTGGGACGCCGCCCCCGACACCTTGGGTTGCTTGGAAAGCCACTGCTCGATCGCCGCGCGGGCACTCGCGGCGCGTCCGCCCGCCCGCTCGATGAGCCCGGCGCAGAGGCCCTCGGGATCGTCGAGAAGCACCTTGAGGAGGTGCCCCGGCGCCAGTTGCGGGTGACCCTCCCGCATGGCCAGATTCTGCGCCGCCTGCACGAATCCGCGGGCACGCTCGGTATATTTCTCAAAGTTCATCATCTACCCCCTGTTCGACGCCGTCGCCCTCTTTGAGGCACAACGGGTCACGCAAAGTCGCCGGACCTTCCGAGGAAGCGTCCGTTGATGGAGAGGTGGTGTAGCAGATCGGTCACAACAAGGGGTGGAACGCGCCGTTTGGCCCGGCATTGTTATGATGTGCCGGATGCTTCCYGGCGCGAGCGACTGAGGAGTTCGAGCATGGCCCGCGACCCCCGTTCCGAAGCCGAAAAGGCCCGTGCCGATCTGGCTCGCAATGCCGAGCTCGGGATGGCGGTTCCCGAAAGCCCCCTTGAACAGCGCCCGTCCGTGACGCCGCGGACGTTCGGCGACACGAGCGAAGCTGCCCGGGTGAGATCAGCCGACCAAGGCGTGGAAGCCGGTGGCGTGCGACCAGGGAGCAACGATCCGACGGAGACGTCCCCCGCGGCGAGCGAGCAGGTCGCAGCCGGTCGCGACCGAACAAAGCCCGACCGTCCCAGCGACGATTCCGACGCCATGTCGCGCGCCAAGGAATAACAATCGGCCCGCAAGGCTTGTCTCCCCCAAGCCGGGGTTTTAAACGATGGCGAATGAGCATTCGCATCGTCGACCTTCACCGTTATCCCGTCAAAGGCCTGTCGCCCGAAAAACTGGACCGCGCGATCCTATCCAAGGGCGATTATTTCCCGGGAGATCGCCTGTTCGCCGTCGAAAACGGTCCCGCCGGCTTTGATCCTGACAAGCCCGAGCACCAGCCCAAGATCAAGTTCCTGATGCTGATGCGAAACGAGAGTCTCGCGCGCCTCACCAGCCGCTATCTGGACGAGACGTCCACGCTGGTCATCAACGAGGGTGACCGGGAGCTTGTCCGGGGCGATATCGCGACGGGCGAAGGCCGGCTTGCGATCGAGGCGTTTTTTCGCCGCTTCATGCCGGCCGAATTGCGCGGCCCGCCCAAGGTGTTGACGGCGCCAGAAGGTTTTCGGTTCACCGACTCCCGCAGCGGCTTCGTCTCGCTGATCAACCTGGCGAGTGTGGAGGCCCTCGGCGGGGTGATGGGCGCATCGATCGATCCCCTGCGGTTTCGCGGCAACCTCCACATCGACGGATTGGCCCCTTGGGCGGAGCTCGATCTCGTCGGTCAGGTGCTGACGACAAGCGAGGGCGTTCGGCTGAAAGTCATCAAGCGGATCCCGCGTTGCGCCGCGACGGAGGTCAACCTCGAAACGGCGACGCGCGATCTGGCGATCCCCAAGGCGCTCATGCAGACTTACGGCCATGTGGATTGCGGCATCTATGCCGAGGTCCTGACCGGCGGGGCGATCGTCCCGGGTGACGAACTGGCGCCCGAGCAGCCCGCATTGGCGCTCTCCTGACCGACACAAAAAAAGGGAGAGCCACGCTCTCCCTTTCATTTCTATTCAGGCCTTGACGATTATTCGGCGGGCGTTTCAGCCTTGTTGCCGATCGCGTCGCTGGCGTCTCCGCCATTCTCGGTCTCATCCGGTCGCGGACGGCGAACCGCGCGGCGACGGGGACGAACCTCGGAATCCACCGCTTCGGCCGCCGTCGGAACAGGCGCTGGCGCCTCGTCCATGGCGACCGGAACAGTCCGCACCGGGTTGGTCAGGAAAGCCGGGAGGCCCGCGGGTTCTACCGCGTCGGATTCGTTCGGAGCCTCGCGCCGCGGCGGCCGTCCGCGCGGCGCGCGGTCCTGACGCTCGGGACGATCCTGGCGTTCCGGTCGGTCCTGGCGTTCGGGACGATCCTGGCGTTCGGGACGGTCTGCCCGTACGGGAGACTCCGTCCGTTCGCTGCGCTCGGGGCGGTCGAAATCCATTCGGGGCTGCTCATCGCGCTGGAGCTCCGGACGAGGTCCGCGATCGCGCGGGAAGCGATCCCGGCGGTCGTTGCGATCCGGGCGATCCTGCCGCTCGCCCCGGTCGGGACGATCCTGCCGGTCACCTGCTGCCTGACGGTCCCCGCGATCCCGGTCGCCGCGATCCCGATCGCCACGATCCTGTCGATCGCCACGATCCTGCCGGTCGAAGCGCGGCCGGCGGTCGCCTTCGGTGCGCGCCTCGAAAGGCTGTGGCTGGGACGAAAGATCCCCGTCCTCGCCGCCGTTCTGACGCTGCTCGAAAGCCTCTTCGTCGCCCTCGTCCTCGAAGGCACGGGGCTGGTAGCCGTATTGCTCGCGCAGGGCTTCCTGAGCGGCCGCGATGATGCGGATGTAATGCTCGGCGTGCTGATAGTAATTCTCGGCCGCTACCGGATCGCCGCTCGAATGCGCATCGCGCGCCAGCTGGCTGTATTTCTCGGCAATATGCTGCGCCGTGCCGCGGATCTTTACGTCCGGGCCGTTCGATTCATAGCTGCGCGTCAGGGGATTAGGACCCTTGTTGCCGCCGCCGCCATTGTTGTTGTTTCGGCTCCGGCCGCGCATGCGCCTGTTCTGTCCTGGTCTCATTATGGTCTACGACCCTCGCTGGTTCTGCAATCCACGCGATGCAAGCGAATGTTCATCGAGCGGGCCCGTCGCCCGCCGTTCGCGTGGCAGCCGTCTGTCGTTCGGCCATGACTCAAAAGAAGCCTGGCCATCCTTCAGTGTCGGGTTCAGGTGATCGCGCCTGACTGTTCAGTGCCCCTGTCAGCGCGATTGATAACGTTTGATCTTCCGGAGCTTCCGTAAACGGGTGCCACCGACTTGTTGAGACCGATCACGTCATCTGCGCTGAATCTAGCGGGTTCCGAGCGGTCCAACAAGCGATATTTCACTTTATCCTCGTTGGGGCGGGGAGCGTTCTCCCATTCGATCATGTCCGTTTGAGGGCGATGCACCGGGGATTTCCCGCCAGATCCCGGTCGAAGCGCACGACCGAAAATCCGTTCTGCACCGCCAGGCTTCGCAAGGCTCCTTCCTGGTCATAGCCGATTTCGACCACCAGATGGCCGCTCGGAGACAGCAGGCGTCGGGCCTGTGCGAGGATAATCCGGTAGGCGTCGAGACCGTCCGCCCCCCCGTCGAGGGCCAGACGCGGGTCGTGGTCGCGTACTTCAGGCTCCAGCCCATCCACCACATCGCTTGCGATATAGGGCGGGTTGGAGACGATGAGGTCCCATCCGGGACTGAGCGACGAGCCCCAGTCGCCGACCACGAACAATCCACGGGCCGAAACACCGTTGCGGCGAGCATTGAGCCGGGCCGTCCGGGCGGCTCCCTCGGCCCTGTCGATCCCGACGCCGATTGCCTGCGGCAATTCATGCAGCAGGGAGACGAGAAGGCAGCCCGAGCCCGTGCCGAGATCGACGATTCGCAAGGCTGCCTTCTTGTCGGGCACGAGGTCGAGGGCCGTCGTGACGATCGTCTCGGTGTCGGGTCTGGGCACCAGCGTTTCGGCCGACAGCACGAACGGCAAGCCCCAGAATTCGCGCTCTCCGAGGATGCGGGCCAAAGGCTCGTGGGCGAGCCGGCGACCTGTCCATGATTCGAGCCTTGCCGCTTCCTCGCCGGTGAGAGATTGAGACGGCCGCATCGCGAGTTCCGTCCCGTCGATGTCCAGAGCCGCGAGGAGAAGCACCCGCGCCTCGAGAGCGGCATCGTCGATGAGGGCCGACTGGAAGGCTTTTCTGATCTCAAGGAGCGCTGTCTGTCGGGTGGCGCCGCCGCCGATCACGCGGCCTGGTCCTGGTCCGCCAGCTGGGCCGCCTGATAATCGGTCACCAGCGCATCGATCAGTTCGTCGAGGGCGTTGCCGGCGAGAACCTCCTCGAGCTTGTAGAGCGTGAGGTTGATCCGGTGGTCGGTGACGCGGCCCTGCGGGAAATTGTAGGTCCGGATGCGCTCCGAGCGGTCGCCCGAGCCCACCTGCGATTTGCGGTCTGCGGCGCGCACGGCATCCTTGGCGCTGCGTTCGGCATCGTAGAGGCGGGCCCGCAGCAACGCCATGGCGCGGGCGCGGTTCTTGTGCTGGGACCGCTCGTCCTGCACGAAAACCACCATCCCGGTGGGCAGATGGGTGATGCGGATCGCCGATTCGGTCTTGTTGACGTGCTGGCCCCCGGCCCCTTGCGCCCGCATGGTGTCGATCTTCAGATCGGAATCACTGATCGCGATATCGACCTCCTCGGCCTCGGGCAGCACCGCCACCGTGGCGGCGGAGGTGTGGATGCGGCCGGATGTTTCGGTATCGGGAACGCGCTGGACGCGGTGGACGCCGCTCTCGAATTTCAGGCGGGCGAAGACGTTCCGGCCTTTGACCTCCGCGACGATTTCCTTGTAGCCGCCAGCCGTGCCCTCGCTCTCGGACACGATCTCGACCTTCCAGCCCTTCAGGTCGGCATAGCGCGCATACATGCGGAAGAGGTCGCCGGCGAAGAGCGCTGCTTCGTCGCCACCCGTGCCCGCGCGGATTTCGAGGATGGCGCTCTTTTCGTCCGCCTCATCCCGGGGCAGCAGCATGATCCGCAGATCCTGCGCCGCCTGGTCCACGGCGTCGCGCGCGTCCGGCAATTCATCCTCGATGAGAGAGCGCATCTCGGAATCGGTCCCGGGGTCGGCCAGCATGACCTGAAGACCCTTCAGGTTCTCCTCCATGCCCTGATAGGCCCGGATGGCGGTCACCACGCCGTCCAGTTCGGCCAATTCCCGCGAAAGCGCCACGAAGGTCTCGGGGTCCGGGCCGGCATTCAACGTCGCCATGACGATGTCGTGGCGGGCGAGGATGGCATGGAGACGTTCTTGCGGAGGCGCGATTGACATCAGACCGGAATACCATGCTGTTTGGCAAAGCGGACGAGGGCGGGGCGCAGCGAATCGCCGCCCCCGTCGCGGTCCAGTTCCTCGCGGATGAGCGTGCCTACCCGTCCCGCGTCGAGCGCCAGCAGCATCGCCTTGACGGGGCCGATGGAGGTCGGGGCCATGGACAGGGAGCGGAACCCAAGGCCGATCAGCGCCATGGCCTCGAGCGGACGCCCGCCGATCTCGCCGCAGACGGTCAGCTCGCAATCGCTTCCCGACGCTTTCTCGACGACGCGCTGGAGGGCGCGCAGCATCGGTCCGCTCATCGGGTCGAACCGGTCCGCCACGCGCCGATTCTCGCGGTCGATGGCAAAGAGAAACTGCATCAGATCGTTGGAGCCGATGGAGAGGAAGTCGGCGGTGGCGCACATCTCCTTGAGCTGGAACAGCAGCGACGGCACCTCCAGCATCGCGCCGAGCTTGAGATCCGCCGGCAGCGGATAGCCGTGGCGGGCAAGATGAGCCTTTTCCCGTTCGACCAGAACCTTTGCGCGGACGAACTCGTCGCAGGTCGCCACCATGGGGAACATGATCTTGAGCGCGCGACCGCGCGCCGCTTTCAGGAGCGCCCGGATCTGCATCCGCAGGAGGGCAGGGCGGTCGAGGCCGATGCGGATGGCGCGCCAGCCCAAAGCCGGGTTCTCCTCCTCGACGGATTGCATGTAGGGCAGGATCTTGTCGCCGCCGATGTCGAGCGTCCGGAACGTCACCGGTCGGTCGCCCGCCGCGTCCACCACGGCGGCATAGAGCGCCTGCTGTTCGGTGGTGGTGGGCATCCGCTCGGCGATCATGAATTGAAGCTCGGTGCGGAACAGGCCGATGCCGGTGGCGGCGGTATCTTCCAGATGCGGCAGGTCGACCAGCAATCCGGCATTGAGCTGCAGGTTGATGGCAACGCCGTCGCGGGTGACGGCCGGCACGTCCCGCAGCTTGAGGTATTGCTCCTGGCGCCGGGCGCGCAGGCGCGCCTTCTCCGCATAGGCCGCTTCCACCTCGGCGCTCGGGCGGATCTGCACGTCGCCGGTGGTACCGTCCACGATGATGGCGTCGCCCTGCTCCATGATCGAGGTGGCGTTCGCCACTTCGCTCACCGCCGGGATGCCGAGCGCCCGGGCGACGATGGCGATATGGCTGGTGGGACCGCCCTCTTCCAGAACGAGCCCGCGAAGGCGCGAACGGTCGTAATCGAGGAGCGCCGCCGGACCCATGGAGCGCGCTACCAGAATGGCGTTCTCCGGCAGCAAGGCCTTGGAGGCGACCATGTCGCGACCGACGAGTCGGTGCAGCAGGCGGTTCGCCAGATCGTCGAGGTCGTGCAGGCGATCCCGCAGATAGGGGTCGGTCTGGCGCAGCATCCGGGCGCGATTGTCGGACTGGACGCGTTCGACCGCGGCTTCCGCCGTGAGCCCCGAGCCGACCGCCTCGCGCATCCGGCGCAGCCAGCCCTGGTCGTGCGCGAACATGCGGAAGGTTTCCAGGACCTCCCGGTGCTCGCCATGATGGGCGACGTCCCCGCGCTCGATCAGTTCATCGATGGAGGCGCGGACCTCCCCGATGGCCTCTTCGAGGCGCTCGAGCTCGGTTTCCAGATTCTCCGCGATGAGGTTCTTGAGAACGACGCGCGGCTCGTGCAGGACCACGTAGCCAAGGCCCACACCCTCGGCCAGCACCGTCCCCCGGTGCTGCAGCGGGCGTCGAAAAGCGGTGCCGGTCTCGACCGGCGCCAGGGCTTGCAACTCGCCCGAGGCCAGCATCTCGGCCAGCACCATGGCGGTGGTCTGGAGTGCCTCGAGTTCCTCGTCCGCATAGACCCGGTAGGTGCGGTTCTGCACCACGAGGACGCCCAGCGTGTTGCCGGCGCGCAGGAGCGGCACGCCCAGGAAGGCGTGGTAAATCTCTTCGCCGGTTTCAGGCTTGTACGAGAAGGCCGGATGGCCTTGCGCATCCGAGAGGGCGAGAGGCTCGGCGGTGGCGGCGATGAGGCCGACCAGGCCCTCGCCGGCCCGCATGGTCGTCAGGTGGACTGCTTCGCGCTTGAGGCCCTCGGTGGCGAACAATTCCAGCACGCCGTCGCCGCGCATCACATAGAGGGAGCACACCTCCGCCACCATGTTGGCGGCGATCAGAACCACGATCTTGTCGAGACGATCCTGCGCTCCGACCGGCTCCGCCATGATCTCGCGGAGGCGGCGCAGCAGGAGGCGCGGACCGCCGGGAGCGCTTGGCATGAGCTGTCGAATCCCGTCCTTTTTTGAGCCGGGGTGAAAGCCCGCCGGCTCGGCGATGAGTGTCGCAGCCTTTGTGACGGACCGTCAATCAGGCGTGCGATCAGGCTTGATCAAGGCCGTATAGCGAGTGGAGCGTGCGGACGGCAAGCTCCGTATAGGCCGAGTCGATCAGAACCGAGAACTTGATCTCCGAGGTCGTGATGGCGCGGATGTTGATGCCCTTGTCGGCCAGGGCTTTGAAAGCCCGGGCGGCGACGCCCGCATGGCTGCGCATCCCGACGCCGATGGCCGAGACCTTCACCACGTCGGTGGCGCCCTGCAGGTCCCGGAATTCGATATCGTGACGATGGGCCTCCAGCACCGCGCAGGCGCGCTGGTAATCGGCCGCCGGGACCGTGAAGGTGATGTCGGTGGTGGTGGTATCGTCGGACACGACCTGGATGATCATGTCCACGTTGATGTTGGCGTCCGCCAGGGGCACGAAGATCGAGGCCGCGATGCCCGGCTTGTCCGCGACATTCCGTAAGGTGATCTGTGCCTCGTCGCGCGAATAGGCGATTCCGGTCACAACCTGCTGTTCCATGATGTCTTCCTCGTCGCAGATGAGGGTGCCGAGCTTCGGGTCGGTGGGATCGTCGAAGCTGGAGCGCACATAGGTCGGCACCCGGTGCATCATGGCAAGCTCGACGGAGCGGACTTGAAGAACCTTGGCGCCGAGCGATGCCATTTCGAGCATCTCCTCGTACGAAACCTTGTCGAGCCGCCGCGCCTTCGCGACGATGCGGGGATCGGTGGTGTAGACGCCGTCCACATCCGTATAGATGTCGCAGCGCTCGGCCTGGATGGCGGCGGCGAGCGCCACCGCGCTCGTGTCCGAGCCACCGCGGCCCAGGGTGGTGATTCGCTGGGTCGGCTGATGCATCCCCTGGAAGCCGGAGACGACCGCCACGGATTTGTTTTCGGCAAAGCCCCGCATGATGCTGGTGCCGTCGATGGCGGCGATCCGGGCCGAGCCATGGATCTCGGAGGTCAGGATCGGCACCTGCCAGCCCTGCCACGAACGGGCGTTGAAGCCCATTTCCTGCAGCACGAGGGCAAGAAGGCCGGAGGTGACCTGCTCGCCGGAGGCCACGACCGCGTCGTATTCGGTCGCGTCGTAGAGGGGCGAGGATTCCTTGACCCAGGATACGAGTTCGTTCGTCTTGCCGGACATGGCCGATACGACGACCGCCACATCATAGCCGGCCTCGACCTCCCGTTGCACATGCCGGGCGACATTGCGGATCCGCTCAACCGTGGCGACGGACGTGCCGCCGAACTTCATGACGAGACGAGGCATAAGCAAAGGGCCAGACAGCAGGAGCCAGACGGGAAAATCAACTTTGCCTCTTCGCCAGGGCGGAGGCGGCGTATACATGACGGCGGGGTGGCGCTCTGTCAACGCGCCAAATCCGTTATGACGAACGACCCGACCCAAATTGACCCGGCCCTGGACGACCGAAGGACGCCTTGATGACCGATAGCGCCACCAGCACCATCGACCCGGCCGAAGTCGCTCGTTTCGAGCGCATCGCCGAGACCTGGTGGGACCCCCGGGGACCGATGAAGGTCCTGCACCGCTTCAACCCGGTGAGGCTTGCCTATATCCGCGACGAGGCCTGCCGGCGCTTCGGCCGCGACCCGCGTTCCGCCCGCTCGCTCGAAGGTCTGACCGTGCTCGACGTGGGCTGCGGCGGCGGCGTTCTGTCCGAGCCCCTGGCAAGGCTCGGCGCGCGCGTCACCGGCCTCGACCCGGCGCCGACCAACATCTCGGTCGCCCGGCTCCATGCGGAGCGGGTGGGGCTTCCCATCGATTACCGCAACGAGACGGTGGAATCCGTCGTCGCCAAGGGCGAGACCTTCGACATGGTGCTGGCCATGGAGGTGGTCGAACACGTGGCCGACGTACCGGCCTTCGTCGATGCCTGCGCCAAGGCGGCCAGGCCGGAAGGCTGTCTGATCATGGCGACCCTCAACCGGACCGCCAAATCCTTCGCGTTCGCCATCGTGGGGGCCGAATACGTGCTCGGCTGGCTGCCCAAGGGCACCCACGAATGGGAGAAGTTCGTCACGCCGGAGGAACTCCGGGCGGCCCTTGGCGCTGCCGGAATGACAGCCGGCAACGAGACCGGCGTCAGCTACAATCCGCTCAGTGGCGCCTGGTCGCTCTCACGGGACATGGCCGTCAACTACATGCTGGCGGCTGGGCGTCGGTAACGCATCTAGTTCCGGTCGTCGGGAACGATCGGCAGCGGCATCACGTCGATTCCCTCGTCGAGAAGCGCCCGCGCCTCCTCGCCATTGGCCTCGCCGTAGATGGAGCGATGCTCGGTCTCGCCGTAATGCATCCGCCGCGCCTCGTCGGCAAATTCCTTGCCGACGTTTTCGGCATTCGCCATCACCTGTTCGCGCAGGGCCCGGACCATGGCGCGCAGCTCGCGGTCCTTCTCGGACAACGCCGCCACCGTCTGCGGCTCGGGCTTCGCCGCGCCCTGGTTCTTCTTCTTCTTCGTGCGAGCGACGGAGGGCGCCATAAGCTGTTTTTCGACCTTCGCCGAATCGCAATACGGGCAGGTCACGAGCCCGCGATCGCGCTGCGCCTCGAACGCCTCGCTCGTCGGGAACCAGCTTTCAAACTCGTGGGCCTGCTCGCAGGCGAGCGCATACTTGATCATGGCTCTGACATAAGGATGACTTGGCTCCGCGCCAAGCGCGCGCTGCGTCGTGCCGTTCGGGGATTACGCGGTGGCGGCGCGCTTGTCGGGCGTCGCCGACACCACGTCGACGCGGAACGGTCGCGCATTCTTGAGGGTCGGGATCCGCCCACGCGCATCCGCCACGAGGTTCGGGTCGATCCGCGCGAGGATCACACCGGGCTCCTCGCCGGCTTCGGCGAGGATGCGGCCCCAGGGATCGACGATCATCGAATGACCGAACGTCTCGCGCCCGTCCTCATGCGTGCCGCCTTGAGCGGCCGAGATCATGAACGAGCCGGTCTCGATGGCGCGCGCCCGCTGCAGCACATGCCAATGCGCTTCCCCGGTCTGTTTGGTGAAGCACGCCGGCGCCGACAGGAAAGCCGCGCCGTTTTCCGCCAATGCGCGATAGAGGGCTGCGAAGCGCACGTCGTAACAGATGGTCAGCCCGAGATGCCCCCACGGCGTTTCCGCCAGAACCGCCCGGTCGCCCCCGGTATAGGTGGCGGATTCGCGCCAGCTCTCCCCGTTGGGCAAATCCACATCGAAGAGATGAACCTTGTCGTACGAGGTGACGATCTCGCCGCGCTCGTCGATCAGGAACGCCCGGTTGGCAATCTTGTCGCCGACCTTCACCGCGATGGAGCCGATCTGGATCACGGTGCCCCGCTCGCGAGCGACGTCGCGCAGGGCCGCAAGCGTCGGATCGCGCTCCTCGGCTCCCACCTTGTCGAACAGGGCTTCCCGTTCGCGCTCCACCAGAGACGTCATCTCGGGGGTCTGCACGAAATCGGCCCCTTCCCGAGCGGCCTCCCGCACCATCGCCACCACCGCGTCCCGGTTCGTGAGCGGATCGCGCCCGGATCGCATCTGGACGCAGGCGGCGGTGAAGATCGGACAGGTCATCGTCTGGGTGTCTCCGGTCAGGTGGCCAATAAAGCCTCAAGTTCATCCCGCGCGTCCAGCGCATAGATGTCGTCGCAGCCGCCCACATGGCGCTCGCCGATGAAAATCTGCGGCACGGAGGTCCGTCCGCCGGCCTTCTGGATCATCTCGGCCCGCAAGTCGGGCTTCGCCCCGATGTCGATTTCGGTGAAGGGCGCGCCCTTGTCGGTGAGAAGCTTCTTGGCGGCGGTGCAATAGGGGCACCAGTCCTTCGTGTAGATCGTGATAGGGGCCATCGTCGCGTAAATCTCCTTTGGGTCCGGGTCATATAGGGTCGACTCACCGTTCCGTCACGACCCGGGCGAAGGCCAGTATGTCGACGGAGGCGGCGCCACCCCGCAGGAGGGCCCGGGAGGCCGCATTGGCGGTGGCGCCGGTGGTGAGGACGTCGTCGACGAGAAGAACGCGCTTCCCGGCAAGCCTTGGCCTGGCGTCGTCGGAGACACGAAAGGCGCCTTGCAGGTTCTGCTGCCGCTGCGCTTTCGTCAGCCCGACCTGCTGGCGGGTGTGCTTGACGCGCGACAGGAGAAACGGATCGCACGGCAGGCCGCTCTCCCGCGCGACGACGGACGAGAGCGCCATCGCCTGGTTGAACCGCCGTCGCCAGAGTCGATAGCGATGGAGCGGCACCGGCACGATCACATCCGCGTCGACCAGAAGCTCAGCGCCGGCCCGGACCATCATGCCGCCCAGTGCGCGGGCCAGCTCGAGCCGGTCGCCGTATTTCAGCCGATGGACGAGGGCGCTCGCCGTGCCGTCATACTCGGCCACTGCGCGGGCGCGCTCGAAGACCGGGGGATCGGCGAGCGCCGCCGGAGAATGAAGCATCATGCCGAGATCGACCGGGAAGGGCGTGCCGAGCCGCTCGCAATAGGGCCGCTCGATGAATCGAATGCCGGACCAGCAGGCCGCGCACAAGGCGTGGGGCGCGCCCGTCGCGCCCTGGCAGGCGATACAGGTCGGCGGATAGATCAGGCCGAGGAGAAAGCCGGTCGCGCTGCGCGCGGCTTCCTTCAGCCGCGGAAAGCGGCTGGATGCGGTCCCTGGATCGTTCATTGTTATTGTGTAACGCGATCCCACGGCGCATGCGAGGGAGATTGCGGCTCGGCATCGGCACTTGGAGTCCCGGCCGTTTCGCGCCATACCGCTCAAATGAGCAGCCCCGTCGTCTTCGATCGCGCCCTCGTGCGTCGCCGTTTGCAGCGCGCCATGCGGGACGGCTATGCGGATTTCCTGCTGGTGCGCGTCGTGGACGATCTGGAAGAGCGCCTCTCGACGGTCGCGCGGCCCTTCCCGTTGATCCTCGATGTCGGCACGCCGACCCGCGCGGCGGCCGAGCGCCTTGCCCGGATCGGGCAGGTGGTGAGGGTGTCGCCGCTGGCGGAGCCCGGAGGCGTGATGGGCGACGAGGAACGCCTGCCCGTCAGTGGCGGGCATTTCGATCTGGCGGTTTCGCTGCTGTCGCTTCAAAGCACCAACGATCTGCCCGGAAGCCTCATCCAGATCCGCCGCGCCCTCAAGCCGGATGGCCTGTTCATGGGGGCGTTGCTCGGCGGCGCGACCCTGACCGAGCTGCGGCAGGCCTTCACCCAGGCAGAGGCCGAACTGGAAGGCGGCGTCAGCCCGCGCGTGGCCCCGTTCGCGGATGTGCGCGATCTCGGCGGCCTGCTGCAGCGAGCAGGCTTCGCCCTGCCAGTCGCCGATTCCGAGGTCATCCGCGTGCGCTACGGCGATCCCTTCGCGCTCATGCGCGACCTGCGCGGGATGGGCCTGACCAATGCGCTGGTGGACCGCAAGAAGGCTCCGTTGCGCCGCGCGACCCTTCTGCGGGCAGTCGAGATCTACGCCGAGCGTTTCGCCGATCCCGACGGGCGCCTTCCGGCCACCTTCGAAATCATCTGGCTTTCGGGCTGGACGCCGCATGAGAGCCAGCAGAAGCCCCTGCGTCCCGGTTCCGCCAGGATGCGCCTCGCGGAGGCTCTCGGAGTGCCCGAGAAACCGGCGGGCGAAACGGCAGGCCTTACGCCTCCCCGCGACGGCTAACAGCACGCTGTTGGGATGACGGGCGTCGTGCTATTTTATTCCTCAAGCCGCGCCCGCCTCGAGGGATGGTCCATGAAGACGCCGAATGCCGGTCACCCGATCTCCATCGAGGACAATCCGCACCGCATCCGCGTGGTACTGGGCGGTTTCATCATCGCCGAGACCACCGAAGCATTGACGCTGCGTGAGGCGGCTTTGCCGGCGGTCCAATACATTCCCCGGAAAGATGTGCGGATGGACCAGCTCGATCGCACGAACCATCGTTCCCGTTGCCCCTACAAGGGCGACGCATCCTATTTCACCGCTTCGGCGGGTGGAATGGTGGTCGAGAACGCGGCCTGGACCTACGAGACGCCGTTCGACAGCGTCGGGCGGATCGCCGGTTACTTGGCGTTCTATCCGCAGAAGGTCGATGCGATCGAGGAATTCACCCATTAGGCGCGCGCGGCGGCCCTACGCGCGCCTGCCGCTGAACGACACCAGCGCCACGCCTGACAACACGACCAGCCCGCCGACCATTTCGCGCACACCCACCTGCTCGTTGAGAAACAGGACGGCAAGAATCGCAGTCCAGAGCGGCATCAGGTAGCCCACCATCGAGGCCCGGGTCGGTCCGGCCCGCCTGATCAGCCGCATGAAGAACAGGATCGGCAGCGCGGTCGACACCACTCCGAGCGCGATGAGCGGTGGCAGATGGTCTTTGACCGTCGAAAAGGCCGCGGGGCCGGAGAGCGCCAGTGCCAGAAGCGTCGCCGGCACGGCGGAGCAGAATTGCTGGCCGAGCGCAAGGCGCGCCGGGTCCGCATGCCTGACCGTCCGCACGAACACGTTGGCGATCGCATAGCTGACGGCGGTTGCCACCATCGCCAGCGCGCCGGCGCCGCCGACGCCGCTATCGGGCAACGCCGCGGGCCCGATGAGGATGCCCATTCCGATGAAGCCGACCAGCACGCCTCCGAGGCGACGCGGCGTCAGCTTTTCCTCGGCAAAGCAGAGATGCGCCAGCAGCGCGACGATCAGCGGCGAGGAGGCCTGGATCATCGCCGCCGAGGCGGTCGTGATCTGCGTCAGGGCGAAGGCCAGGAGGACGTTGGGGAGCCATCCGTTGAACGTGCCCAGAAAGAGCCATGTGGGCAGTTCCTTCCGGGTCGGCAGAATGGCCTGTCGCGACAGCGTGAACCAGGCGACCAGCGACGTGGCGCCGATGAGCCCGCGCATGGCCGCGAGCACGAACGGGTTGATGTCGCCGCTGAACTTTATGAACAGCATGCTGGTGGCCCACAGCATCGAGCAGACAACCAGGTTTGAAATCAGGAAGAGCTGCGTCGGCTCCGGGATGTCGGCGACGGCGACGCGATCGGCTGCGGACATAAAAGCAGGCCTCAGAAACTCAGGAGATCGACGAGGTAGGGAATGAGCGGCTCGTCGGCCGCCGGCATCGGGTAGTTCCGCAGATCCTGCGGCTTCACCCAGGCCAGAGCCTGCCCCTCCAGCGGCTGAACGAACCCTTCCCAACGCCGGCAGACATAGAGCGGCATGAGCAGATGGAAGCTGTCATAGGCGTGGCTGGCAAAGGTGAGGGGGGCGAGGCACGCCTCCTTCACGATGATGCCGAGTTCCTCGCGCAATTCCCGGATCAGCGCGTCCTCCGGCCGCTCGCCGGGGTCGAGCTTGCCGCCCGGAAACTCCCATAACCCCGCGAGCTGTTTGCCCTCCGGCCGCTGGGCCAGAAGGATCCGGTTATCGGCGTCGATCAGCGCGACGGCGACGACGAGGGTGAGTTTGAGAGGGGGCACGAACGTCGACTCCGGGAGCGGCACCCTCATTCATCACAAGGCGCAACCGAACTCAACCTACGTGGACTTCGGAAGATAATGATGTATCGTTATAGAGTAGCAATTAGGGATCTTTCATGCGTTTCCTGCGATTTGTCCTGCCGACTCTGGCTCTTTTCGGTGCTTTCGAATCGGCGCAGGCCTGTACGGCATCCAACGTTTATCTCTATTCGGCCCGCTTCGAGGCGGAAGGGCCGATGACTGTCTCGAGCGGCAAGGGCTGCACCTTCAACATCAACAACATTCCCGGCGCGTTGGAGGACGTCCAGATCGTGCAGAAGCCGAAGGTCGGCCAGGCTGGCGTTCGCAACATGAAGCCCTTTTACGTCGCCAAGCCGGGCTATACCGGACCTGACGAATTCGCCTACGCGTTTATCGGCAAGGACCAGTATGGCGGGCCGATGCGCATCGTGATCAAACGCACGGTGACCGTGGTTCCCTGATCAGCTCCGATAATCCCCGTTGATCTCCACGTATTCCTTGGTGAGATCGCAGGTCCAGACCGTCGCCTCGCCGCGGCCGAGGCCGAGATCGACGCGGATGGTGATGTCGCTGCCGCGCATATAGGCGGTGGTTTTCGCCTCGTCATAGGCGGGGTCCCGCGCGCCCTTGGCCGCGACCCGGATATCGCCGAACCAGATCGCCAGCTTGTCGCGCTCGGCAGGCTCGCCCGCTTTTCCGACAGCCATGACCACGCGGCCCCAATTGGCGTCCTCGCCCGCGACCGCCGTCTTCACCAGCGGCGAATTGGCGACCGACATGGCGATGCGCTTGGCGGAGATCGCGCCCTTGGCGCCCGTCACCTTGACGGTGACGAACTTGCGCGCGCCCTCGCCGTCGCGGGCAACCTGCTGCGCGAGATCGCCGAGCAGGCCTTCGAGCTCCTGGCGGAATTCCTTGAGGCGGCGATCGCTCGGCAGGGTGATGGCGGGCGCACCCCGCTTGGCGGCCGCTCCCGTGGCAAAGAACAACAGGGTGTCGGAGGTCGAGGTGTCGCTGTCGATCGTCACGCAGTTGAAGCTCTTGTCGGCGCCCTTCTTCAGAAGCGCCTGCAGCACCGGCGCGGCGATGGGCGCATCGGTGAAGATGAAGGACAGCATGGTGGCCATGTCGGGCGCGATCATGCCGGCGCCCTTGGCAATGCCGTTGATGGTGACGGGGATGCCGCCGATATTTGCCGTGCGGGTGGCAACCTTGGGGAAGGTGTCGGTGGTCATGATCGCCTTGGCGGCATCGACCCAGGCAAGCGGCTTGGCCTTCTTCTCGCAGCTGTCGAGCACGCCCTTGAACCGGGTGGCGTCGAGGGGCTCGCCGATCACGCCCGTGGAGGCGATGAAGACCTGCGAGGCGCGGCAGCCGGCGGCTTTGGCGGCGAAATCCGCCGTCATCTTCACGGCCTCGGCACCCTTCCGGCCCGTAAACGCGTTGGCGTTGCCGGAATTGACCACGAGGGCGCGCGCACCATTCTTGCCGAGGTTCTTGCGGCACCAATCCACCGGGGCGGAGGGGCATTTCGACCGGGTGAACACGCCCGCTACCGCCGTCTCGCGGGCGAGGGAGACGTAGAGCACATCGGTGCGGTTCTTGTAGCGGATGCCCGCTTCGGCGGTCGCGATCCGCACGCCTTCGATGGCTGGCAGCGTGGGATAAGATTTCGGCGCGAGCGGAGAGACGGACTTGGACATACGCGAACCTGGGGAGGAGAGCTGAACGACAAGGCGTTCGACTTCGCGAGGTGTGGTTTTTTGAGGCTTTTTGTCAAGCCCGCGCTTCGTAGGGGAAGGCACGGCACGCCACCCGGCTGGGGCCGGGTGCGCAGGGGCGCTCGCTCGCCCCCGCGGTTTTAATGCCCAGCTCTCAGGGCTTCTTCTGCTCGACCAGGTTGCCCTTGTCGTCCAGCTTTTCGATCTTGGCGCTGCCGCGCAGGCCGACGATCAGATCCTGCTGCGCCTTGCGCTCGAGGTAGGTGTTGACCTGATCCTGCATCTCCGCGAGCGACGGCACCGGCTTGCTGCGCTTTTCCTCGACCTTGATGACGTGCCAGCCGAACTGGGACTTCACCGGGTCGGAAACCTGGCCGGGCTCCATCTTGAAGGCCGCTTCGGCGAAGGGTTCGACCATGCGATCCTTGGTGAAGAAGCCGAGGTCGCCGCCATCGGTCTTGGACCCCGGATCGGTGGAGAGCTCGCCCGCCACCTTGGCGAAATCCTCGCCGGCCTTGATGCGCGCCTGCGCCTTCCTGGCGTCCTCTTCCTTCTCGACCAGGATGTGGCGGGCGCGTACTTCCTGCTCGGGCGGCATGGATTTGACGGTCTCGTCGTAGAGGGCCTTCGCGGCCTCGGGCGTCACGGCCTTCTTGGCCTCCTGCTCGAGATACGCGTCGAGGAGCGTCTTGTCGCGGTTATAGGCGAGCTTGCGGGCGAAGGCGGCGGCGTCGCCCACCTTGGCGGCCTCGGCGGCGCGGGCGCCGAGCTTGAGGTCGACCAGATAGCTGATCAGGAGTTCGCGCTTCTGCTCTTCCGGGATGTTGGGCAATTGCAGCGCCGGGTCGGCCGCAGCCACGGCGAGGTCGGCTTCCGTGATATCGACGCCGTTCACGCGGGCCAGCACCTTGGCGG
>NZ_JBFUHH010000017.1:0-56698 GCF_056402495.1 Microvirga sp. P4_A5
GTCCCGCTCCCCGGGAAGCGCATCGGCTGTCTTGAGAGCGCCCCGGCGCAGCGCGTCCTCGATGGATTGCTGCAACTGAATGTAGAGGGGCGTCGGATTGCTTTCGTCGAGGGGCGCGAGATCCGGCGCGTCGGGGGCGACGTTATGCATGAGCCCTCACCGCAACGGCATCTCGCGCCAGCAGAATCGCACCGTCCAGGGCGTCCCCGGCCGGTTCCGCGATGGCCTTCTGGACCGGCGGCGGCAACCATGGCCGCAATGGCTCGGCAAGACCGCCGAACAGGCACAGGGCCGGTGCGCCGAGATCCAGGAGACGCAGGGCGATCTGGGCTAGGTCGTCCGCAGCCTTTTTGACGATTGCGAGACCGAGCGGATCGCGTCGGTCAGCATGCTCAAGCACGGTCGGTGCGAAGCGCGCATAGTCGCTCCCGCGCGCGGTGCCAACCCAATCGACGATGGCCTCCGGTTGGTTGCCGAACTCGGCGAGAATCGCATGCGCGAGGGGGCTCGCCGCGATGCGGCCGTCATGAGCCCAAATGGCATGTCGCAACGCGTCGCGTCCGATGGCAGCCCCGCTCCCCTCGTCGGAAATCTCGTAGCCCCAACCGCCCACGTAATGCCGCTTTCCGCCCACGCTGCCGTAGCCACAGGAGCCCGTTCCGACAATCAGGATCGCACCGTCGCCTCCGTTGAAGGCGCCGAGCCAGGCCGCGTGCGCGTCGGTGTCCACTGTCATCGAGGCGAAAGGATGCGGTCGCGACAGGAAACGTTCGAGGGACGATGCCTGCCCGGCGCCGGCCGCACCCATGCCCGCATGAACCCGCGCGAGTTCCGGTTCCCCAAGCTTTGCCGATGACAGCGCCTCGCGCGTGGCGGTGAGAACCGAATTCCAGACGAGATCGGGATCGAGCCTTAGATTGGCGCGCCCGCCCGAACCTTCCCCGAGCAACATTCCCTGCGGGTCACGCAGACGCGCCCGGCACTTGGTGCCGCCTCCGTCAAGGCCGAGAAACAAAGGTTCGCGCATGATCAATCAGTTGCCGGTCCGACGCAGCGATGCTCCGAAATGTCGCCAGGGGCCAACCATGCCACTTAATATCCAGTTCGGGAAGAGCCGCGCGGACCCATGGCTCTCAATGTCCGGTTATGGCCGATGCGGTGGCTCGCATTCAATACCACTAGCAGAGCACTTATGCCCTCCGTCAGACCCCGGTCACCCCGAGCATATAGAGGGTCAGTCCGGCGAGCGAACAGGCGGCCAGCGTCGGTATGACGCCCAGTTTGAATCGAAACATGGCGACGACGGCGCATGCCGAGAGAATCAGCGCCGGAACCCGCACGCTCGCGAGTTCGGGCACGTCCAGGTGCAGGGGTCCGAGATCGATTGACGACACGCGTGCGAACACGGTGTGGATGGCGAACCAGATCCCCAGGTTGAGAATGACGCCGACGACTGCCGCGGTGATGGCCGACAAGGCGCCGCTCAACGCGCGATTTCCACGGATCGTCTCGATGTAGGGCGCGCCGAGAAAGATCCACAGGAAGCAGGGCGCGAACGTGACCCAGGTCGCCAGCAGGCCGCCAAGCGTGCCTGCCACCAAGGGCGTCAGGTGGCCGGGATCGCGAAAAGCCGCGAGAAAACCCACGAATTGCAGCACCATGATCAACGGGCCCGGCGTGGTCTCGGCCATTCCAAGCCCGTCGAGCATTTCGCCCGGTTTGAGCCAGCCAAAATGTTCCACCGCCTGCTGCGCCACATAAGCCAGAGCCGCATAGGCGCCGCCGAACGTTACCAGCGCCATCTTGGAGAAGAAAATGGCGATCTGGCTGAAAACACTTCCGCTTCCGAGCAGCAGGATCAGCGTCACGACCGGCAGCAGCCACAGGGCAAGCCAGATGCCGGCGACGCGCAACGTCCCACCGGCCGAGGGGCGGGCGCCCCCGCCTTCGTCTCCGAGAGCCGTCGGGGCCTCTGCCTCGGCCGGGTCCTTCATCTGTTGCGATGGAAAAGCCCGCCAGCCCGCGCGTCCGCCAATGAATCCGACGAGCCCCGCCACCAGGACGATGAGCGGGAAGGGAACGTCGAACGCAAAAATCGCCAGAAAGGCAACGGCCGCGATAGCGACCAACACGTTGCTCTTCAGAGCCCGTCGGCTGATCCGCACGACCGCTTCCAGCACGATGGCAAGAACCGCCGCCTTCAGGCCGAAAAATATCCCCACGACGAGACCGACATTGCCGTAGAGCGCGTAGATCCAGCTCAACGCCATGATGGCGATCACGCCCGGCAGGATGAACAATCCGCCGGCGAGAAGCCCGCCGCGGGTCCGGTGCATGAGCCAGCCGATATAGGTTGCGAGCTGTTGCGCCTCGGGGCCGGGGAGGAGCATGCAATAGTTCAACGCATGGAGAAAGCGTCCTTCCGAAATCCACCGTTTCTCTTCGACGAGGATACGATGCATCACGGCAATCTGGCCCGCGGGCCCGCCAAACGAGAGCGCGGCGACGCGCGTCCAGACGGCGACGGCCTCTCGCCATGACACGGCGCGCGCGGGTCCGGACTCGGGAAATGACGGTTGCTCGGGCTTCACCGAATCAACGTCCGGTCGGCTTGGCGCTGGGCCAGTTGTGGGTTTCGTCCGTAGCATCCCTGCACCACCGGTAAAAGGCATCGTAGAGGGACAAACCCGCTTCGAGTTGCTCGATGTCGTCGGAATACATCCGCGACAGGCCGAGCGATGCCGCGAGCAGGCCGGCCGCCTCGGGGGCGAGGTCGAGCCGCGCCGTATCGGCACCGCGCACGATCGCCGCCAGCCGAAGCAGCGGCTCCGTCGCGAGGCAGAACTCGGCAACCATCACGTCAAAGGTGCAGGCGTCGCCGCGGTGGCTCCAAAACACGTCTGGATGGTCGACATCGAACGGCGTGGCGTTGAACCGCTCTGCAACGCCCATCACGTCGCCGGGCGGAACATATAGAAATACCGCGCCCGGATCGACAAACCGACGAATGAGCCACGGGCACGCGATGCGATCGATCTTGGGGCGCGCACGGGTCACCCAGATTGTTCGCCCGCGCGTGTCTCTGGGCGGGATTCGGAGGGTTGGGACCATCGGCAATCCCTCGCCCGACCAGGCCAGCGCGCCGCCTTCGAGACTTTCGGCGGCGATACCCTCCTGCCGAAGCCAGGCGGCGACTCCAGCGCTGATTTTAAGACCTTTCTGACAGATGACCACCACGGGTCTTCCGGCAAATTCCGCCGCCCAATCCGGGACTGTCCCAAAGGGACGGCGGATGGCGCCGGGAACGAGACGCGGGTCGGCCGCGAAGTCTTCGTCGATCTGAACGTCGATCAGAGCCGGGCAATCGGGGCGACCGACGAGACGGGCAAGTTTCTGCGGTGAAATGGCGTTGGGTGACGACATGGGATACGTCCGTAATGTTGGGGCGGACGCGATGCTTAGGCATGTCGCCTCGTGGGGAGATCGCAGGTCCCCATGCGGGTATTACGCCGCCGAACTCGCTGTCATGTCAAGACGAAGGCCACAGACGGCCCGACCCCGCTCAGGCGGGCGCATGGCGGGTTCTCTCGGATGCGAGAAAAGCCGCCACTGCTTCGACCGGCATGGGTTCCGCGTAAAGGTTGCCCTGGGCCTGCGCACATCCTCTCGCGCGGAGGAAATCGGCCTGCTCCTTGGTCTCGACACCCTCGGCGATGACGTTCATGCCAAGGCTGAGGCCAAGCTCGATGACGGCCTGAACGATCGCGGCATTTTCGGGGTCGTTCTCCAGATCCGTCACGAAGCTCTGGTCGATCTTGATGTCATCGACCGGAAATTGCTTGAGGTGCAGCAGCGACGCGTAGCCGGTGCCGAAATCATCGAGGGCAATGCGGATGCCGCTATCATGAAACTGCTTGAGCGCCGTGACCACATGGGTCGAGCTTCGACCCAGGAAGACCGTTTCGGTGATCTCCACCTCGAGGCGCTCGTTCGGAACGCCGGCCTCTCCCAGGATGTCGATGAATCGTTTGGCGAGCCCGACCCAGTTGAATTGCGCGGTCGACAGGTTGACCGCGACCCGCCCGCAATCGATTCCCGCGTCGAGCCAATGCCGGATGTCGGCGGCGACGCGACGGATCATGTGTTCGCCGACAGCGACCGACAATTCGGGATCTTCGAAAGCGGACAGAAACGATGCCGGAGTCAGAAATCCCTGGGCCGGGTGTTGCCAGCGCGCCAGAGCCTCGAAGCCGATGACCTGTCCGCTCGCGAGATCGATCTTTGGCTGGTAATACGGGACGATCTCACCCAGCCGGACGGCTTCCTGGATCTCGCGGGTGACGGTCGCACGCTGTTCGATCCGATGGCGCATATCCGGCGTGTAAAACACAGCGCGGTTGCCGCCCTGGGCCTTGGCGGCGTAGAGCGCCAGATCGGCGTCCTTCAGAAGTTCGGTCGGTTTGCGGTCGTGCTCGGGGAAACCCGCCACTCCGATGCTTGCAAGGCCGATGAGAATTTCATCGTTGTGACGGAAGGGTCGACCGAGCTCCGCCAATACCTGTTCGGCGAGGTTCATCGCGTTGCCGAGTTCGATGGGCTCGACGACGACGAGGACGAATTCATCCCCACCCAGCCTGGCGACCGTGTCGCCATCGCGCATCATGGCTTTGAGCCGCGAAGCGGTTTCTACCAGAAGAGCGTCGCCCGCGTCGTGACCGAGCGTGTCGTTGATGCTCTTGAGATTGTCGAGATCCATCAGGAGAAGGCTCACCTGCGTGCCGTTCCGCTCGGCCTCCACAAGCGCCTGCTCGAACCGGCTCTGGAAGAGCGCGCGATTGGGGAGGTCGGTAAGCGAATCGTGGCTGGCGGCGCGCCAGACGCGCTCTTCCGCAGCCTTGCGCTCCGTGATGTCGACCACTGCCGACATGATGTAGGTCTCTCCCCGGATATCGAGCTTGTCGCTGGCGATCAGCACTGCACGAACGGTGCCGTCGGCGATGCGCGCCGTCGTCTCGAAAGCTGCCACGCGCCCATTGCGTGCAAGCGCCTCGAGCATCGTCTTGCGGTCTTCGGGATTGGCATAAACTTCACTGATCGAGCGGATGCGCACCGTCGCGGGGTCGACGCCGAAGAAGCGCATGGAGGCGTCGTTCGTGGCGACCAGCGTACCGTCCACGCGCGTCACGACGAGCGGGATGGGGACTGTCTTGAACATCGTCTCGAACATCGCCCTGCTGGCGATCAATTCCTCCTTCGCATGACGCTCCGCCTGTGTGGCCGACCACTCCGTGCGCTGCAGCCGGTTCGATCGTGTTACGACCAGCAGCAAGGCCAGGTTGAGCGTGACCATCGCCAGCACGAGGCCGGTATCGGTCGGGCTGGTCTGGACGGGTAGGAGGTAGCCCGCGAGCAGCAGGATGCTGCAGACCATGCCGGCAATCACAGTCCAGCGAAACGAGGTCGGAACGACCAGATAGAAAATGGACGGCAAGAGCAGAACCACGAACAGCGCGAGGTTGCTGTGGGAGCTGACCAGAAGCGCCACCCCGACGGCGGTGACCAGTTCCCAAACCACCATCGTTTTCTGGGCACCTCGAAAGGTGGCGGCCTGCCGGATGGCCCAGTAACAGGCGAGAGACACGATGACGACCGCGACGCGCGCGGGAATTGCCACGTAAAAGTGCGGATCGCCGTAGAACCGCCAATCGCTCAGCAGGAAGAGAGAGTTGAGAATCGCGGACAGCACATACAGGATCCGCATGTGCTGGAGCGTGTCCGCGAGACGCTCCGCCTGGAAGGCGGCCTCCCTGTCGGGTGCACGAAACTCCCCACCCAGGGGGGTCAGCGGATGAGCGGGCGTCTCGGTCATATGGGATCGACTGGCTTCTGCCCCCGAGAACTGGGGTGCGGTCGGAGGCTGCGACAACACTAACGGACAAACTTAACCAGCCAAAGGGATATAAGACGTTACCTCGCGGGGAACGTGAACCGTGTGTTTCCCCAACGGCATCTCGCCTGCTAGTCGATCGATGGCCGCTGACCGGCCCACACGCCGCGCATGATCTCTTCCGGCGGCCCCGACGCAACGACCCGTCCGTCCGACACGAAAGACATCTGGTCGGCGATGTCGGCGACCTCGTCGGGCGTGTGGATAGTCATCACAATGGTCACCGGCCTGGTCTTCCGCATCTCGTCGACTAACAGAATCATGTCGCGGCGCAATGTCGGGTCGAGACTGCTGAACGGTTCGTCGAGGAGGATCAGGGGTCTCTTGGAGACGAGTGCGCGCGCAAGGGCGACCCGCTGGCGCTGCCCCCCCGACATCTCGCCGGGCCGTCGGTGGCCGAGCCCCTCGAGGCCGACCGCCGCCAGGGTGTCGGCCACGATCTCGCGCTCGTCCGGTGTCAGGCGCAGCGAGGGACGCAGACCCAGGCTGGCATTCTGCGTGGCGGTCAGATGCGGAAAGAGATTGTGGTCCTGGAACACGATGGCAACCGGGCGCTTGGCGGGTGGAAGCGGCAGCAGATCGAGACTGTCGAAGGCCAGTTCGCCGCTCTCAGGCGTCTCGAAGCCGGCGATCATGTGCAGAAGGGTCGTCTTGCCACCCCCCGAGGGACCCACGATGGCGCAAAGCGCTCCGCTCGGGACCGTCAGCGAGTAATCGGCAATGAAATCCGGCCACACGAGGCGGCACTTTTCAATCCTCAGCATAAGACAACCGACCTGAAACCTGGGCGAGGCAAAACGCCATGACGAGGATGAGCAGCCCGATGGCGGCGGCCTCGTCAAGCCGGTATGCGCCGAGACGCTCATAGAGGAGATAGGGCAGGGTGCGCAGCTCCGTTCCGCCGAAGAGCGCGACGATGCCGAAATCACCGAACGACAACGCCATGGAAAGCGCGAAAGCCGACAGGAACGGGCGGCGAAGGAGAGGCCAATCCATCAATCTCACCCGAGTGGCGCCCGAGAGACCGAGTGAGTCGGACAATCGGCCATAGCGCTCCCCTGCCAACATCATGCGCGGCGCGACTGACCGATAGGCAAATGGCAGGGCGCCCAACCCATTGATCAGCGGCAGGAGGATGATGCCCGCCACCGCAGGATCGACGGATCGTCGGATCATTAGGAAGAGGCCAGCCGTCAACGCGAAGGGCGGCACCGCCAGCAGCATGTTGGGCAACAGGTCGTAGAATGCGGCGAGCCGAGGGGACCTCACGACAAGCCGTTCGCGGCGCGCGGCGGCGCCCAGCGCCACGGCGAGCAGGCACGCGACGACTGCGGCGACGATGGAAATCGCCAGGCTCGTGGCGAACGCAGCAAGAAGATCGGCGTCGAGGACGTCGGCCATGTAGCGCGCGCCTGTCAGCACACTCATGAGCAGGGGGACCATGAAAGCTGCGCCCGCGAAAAGTACAGCCGCGTCGAAGACCTTCAATCCTCCATGAGCGGCGTCTGGCCGCTGGGACGGCGATCGACTGGTAACCGTGGCGGGCGGGCGGGTAAACGTCCAATTCAGCACGATGGTGATCGACAGACAGATTGCGAGCTGGATGAGCGCCAGCCAGGCGGCGCGGGGAAAGTCCAGCTCGATCTTCAGGGCTTCATAGATCGCCACTTCGAGGGTCGCTCGGGCCGGACCGCCGCCTAGAGCCAGCACGATGGCGAAGCTTTTGAAACATAGAAGAAAGACGAGGCTCGCAAGCCCCGCGAGCTCCGATCGCAGAACCGGCCAATCGAGATGCCGGAATGTCTGTGCGGGCGAAAATCCGAGTGCCGCCGCGAGCCGCCATTGTTCAGCCGGAACCTGGGCGAGCCCATCGAGGACGATCCGCGCCACGAAGGGCCCGTTCAACAGGACATGCGCGATGAGAATCGCCGGATAACCGAAGATGCTGAACTCGACGTTCAAGCCTGCGACTTTAAGGCCCTCGGCAAGCCAGCCGTTGCGGCCGTAGACGCTCAGCACGGCCAGCACTGCGACGATGCTCGGCATCACCATGGTGGTACCGAGCATGGCAAGAATGGCGTCGCGGCCCGGAAACCTGCGACGCGCCAGCGCCAGGGCGAGAAAGACGCCGAAAACGATCGACAGGATCGTCGAGAGCGCGGCCTGCGCGAGAGAGAACACAAGAACGCGAACGAGATATGGGCCGATCGACAAAAGCGCGGGCTTGCCGCCATCCACGGACGCAAGAGCGATGAAGCCGCCGACGACGAGAGCCACGATCGCAAAGGCGACGAGGCTCCCGGGATGCGGTGGCTTCACGCGCATGAGGTCAGCGCGACGTGGCGTTCAGCCACTCATCGGTAAAGGCCCGGCGATTCTGCTGCACTTCCTCGGGGGTGTAGAGCAACGTCGAGGACGGCTTCACCAGATCCTTGAAGGCTGCGGGCAGCCCCGAAGCGGGCTCGCTCGCGGGCATCATCCAATTGCCCTCCGGCATGGCCGATTGAAAGGCGTCGGAGAGGATGAAGGTCATGAACTTCTTTGCGAGCTCCGGCTGCCTGGATGTCCGCGTCATGCCGGCGAGTTCAACATGCAGGTAATGCCCTTCGGCAAAAGCTGCCGCTTTGAAATTGTCCTTCTTCTCGGCCACCACATGGTAGGCCGGCGAGGTCGTGTAGGACAAAACCATATCCGCCTCGCCCTTCATGAAGAGGCCGTAGGCTTCCGACCACCCTTTGGTGAAGGTGACGGTTCGCGGTTTCAGTTGCGTCCAGGCCTGCCCCGCCTGATCGCCATAGACCTTTCGCATCCACAGCATGAAGCCGAGGCCTGGGGCGCTCGTGCGCGGGTCCTGCAGAACGATCTTCGGTCCGTTGGGGTTCTCGACCAGTTCCTTCAGGCTTTTGGGTGGATTGGCGAGCTTGGTGGAATCGTAGACGAAAGCCAGGTGTCCCCAATCGAWGGGCACGAAAGTATCGTCGGACCATGCGATGGGCAGCGACAGCTTTTTCACGTCCGCCTGATGAGGCGCGAAGATGCCGAGCGCCTTGGCTTCCGCCGCGAGATTCATGTCGAGGCCGACGACGACATCCGCTTTCGTCGTGTCGCCTTCGAGGCGCAGGCGGCCCACGAGAGATCCGGCATCCTCCGCCGTGACCCAGTTCAACTCGCAGGTGCACTCGGCTTCGAACCGCTCCTTGACGGTTTTGCCCGGGCCGTATTTCCCCGCGAAGGAGCCATACGTATAGACCGTAAGCGAGGGCTTGGTTTGCGCGTGTGCGAGACCTGTCGCCAAAGCAAAGGCAATGGCCGCGGAGGCGAGTGTTCGTAACATCAGGAAGCTCCCATGCGTGAGGCAAGCCGGGCCGGCGGCGCAAATTGCACGGGGCGCAGTGGTCTGCGAGATCGCATGCTCATTCCCTCCGCCGGCATAACCCGGATCAGGTTCAACGGGTCGACGGCTCAGCCGCCTCTCAGCCCTGACAACAGGCTCCCCGTGAGACATCCCGCTTCTAGAACAGTTCCGGCCGCCTCACAAGTCTGCCGAAGAGTTGCCGACGTGCCGGTATTCTGCTTGGGATGCGAGAGATTTCTGCAAGGGAGATGGCGATGACGGGCAGGCCCGAGGCCTATGACGTGGCAGTGGTTGGCCTTGGCGCCATGGGGGCGGCGACGATCTACCAGCTTGCACGGCGCGGTGTGAATGCCATTGGCATCGACCGTCACTCGCCGCCGCACGATCGCGGATCGACCCACGGGGAAACGCGCATCACCCGGCAGGCGGTGGGTGAAGGGGAAGCCTATGTGCCGCTGGTTCTGCGGGCGCACGAGATCTGGCGGGAGCTGGAAGCGGAGACGGGCGAGACGCTGTTGACCCAATGCGGCTGTCTCATCGTCGGTTCGGGGACAGGCGCCACTGGCACGCGCCGCGCGGCTTTTTTTGCCACCACCCAGCGTGCCGCCGAGCGCTACGGAATCGCTCATGAAATGCTGAGCTCTTCGGAGATCCGTCATCGTTTCCCACAATTCACGCCGCAGGATTACGAAATGGGTTATTTCGAACCGGGCGGCGGCTATGTCGACCCCGAGCGTTGCGTCGCCGCCCAGCTTCGGCGCGCCGTAGAGCTGGGCGCCGTTCTGACCACAGGCAGGAATGTTCTGGCGATGGACGACGAGGGCGCGGGCGTTCGCATCCGCACAGACCGCGGCGACATTCTCGCCGGACAGGTCGTCGTCGCCGCCGGATCGTGGGCCCCGTCATTACTCGGCGCGCAATTCCATGAGGTTCTGTCGCCGAGCCGGCAGGTGATGCACTGGTTCCCGGTGGACGAGGACCGTCTGGAGGATTGGCAAAACGGACYGGTCTTCATCTGGACGCATGGCCCGCTCCCGTCCGACATGTTCTATGGTTTTCCGGCTCTTCAAGGGCATCGCTCGGTCAAGACCGCGGGCGAGCAATATGACGATACCACTCATCCGGACCGCGTGGAGCGCGACATCGGGGAGGACGAGTCCCGCCTCATGCGCGAAGCCCACGTTGCCGGCCGCCTGCTCGGCCTCGCGCCGAGAGCGGAGAAATCCGTGACGTGCCTCTACACGGTAACGCCCGACTCACACTTCCTCATCGACCGGCATCCTCGAAACGAGCGGATCCTCGTCGTGTCTCCCTGTTCCGGGCACGGTTTCAAGCATTCGGCTGGGATCGGCGAAGCCGTCGCCGAAATTGCAACGACGGGGCGCAGCGCGTGCGATCTCACGCCTTTCGGATTGGCACGCTTCGCTTCATCGGCCGCGTGATTATCCTTATTGGCGCTTGTCGGACAGCCCCGCTCGCCGCAACGCATCCGCGAGCGCCCCGCCGCCCGACGAGTCCTTGGGGCTTGCAGGCTTCTTGTCGGCGTAGCGCTGGAACGACGCCCGTTCGTCGCTGCGCGGTCCCGTCGGCTTTTTATCGATGGGGTCGCTCATCCGCATGGTGAGCGCGATACGTTTGCGCGCCTGATCGATCTCGATCACCCTCACGCGAACCACGTCGCCTGGCTTCACAACGCTGCGGGGGTCCTTGACGAAGGTGTCGGCCAGGGCCGAGATATGGACGAGCCCGTCCTGGTGCACGCCGATATCGACGAAAGCGCCGAAGGCCGCGACGTTCGTCACCACGCCTTCCAGCATCATGCCGGGCGTCAGATCGCTGATCTTCTCGACGCCGTCCATGAAGGTCGCGGTCTTGAATTCCGGGCGCGGATCGCGGCCGGGTTTTTCGAGCTCGGCCAGAATATCCTTCACCGTCGGGACACCGAATTTCTCGTCGGTGAATTGCTGCGGTTTGAGCGCTTTCAGCATTGAGCCGTTGCCGATCAGAACCTTGATGTCGCTCTTTGTCGCTTCGATGATCCGTCGCACGACGGGGTACGCTTCCGGATGCACGCCGGATGCGTCGAGCGGGTCGTCGCCTCCGGGAATGCGCAGGAAGCCTGCGGCCTGCTCGAAGGTCTTCGGCCCAAGTCCCATCACGCCCGAGAGCGCCTTCCGCGTGCGGAAAGGTCCATTGGCATCGCGGTGGCTGACGATGTTCTGCGCCACCCACTCGCCGAGGCCGGAGACGCGTGCCAGCAAGGGAGCGGATGCAGTGTTGAGATCGACGCCGACGGCGTTCACGCAGTCTTCCACCACCGCGTCGAGCGAACGCGAGAGTTTGTGCTCGGCAAGATCGTGCTGGTACTGGCCGACGCCGATGGATTTCGGATCGATCTTCACCAGTTCGGCCAGTGGATCCTGCAAACGCCGCGCGATCGACACGGCGCCGCGAATGGACACGTCGAGGTCGGGCAGTTCCTGGCTCGCATAGGCCGAGGCCGAGTAGACGGAAGCGCCTGCTTCCGACACCATGATCTTGGTAAGCTTGAGATCCGCGTTCTTCGCCACCAGTTCGGCAGCGAGCTTGTCGGTCTCGCGGGATGCCGTGCCGTTTCCGATCGCCACCAGCTCCACCTTGTGCGCGCGGCACAGCTTTGCAAGGCTTGCGAGCGAATGGTCCCATTGCCGTTTCGGTTCGTGCGGGTAGATGGTGTCGGTCGCCACGACCTTGCCGGTCGCGTCCACGACCGCCACCTTGACGCCGGTTCGAAACCCCGGATCGAGTCCAAGCGTCGGACGGGCACCCGCGGGTGCCGCGAGCAGCAGATCGCGCAGGTTGCCGGCAAACACCCGGACGCCTTCCTCTTCGGCCAGCTGCCAGAGCCGCATTTTCATGTCGAGTTCGATGGCGAAGCGGAGTTTCGTGCGCCATGCCCACCGCACCGTTTCGAGAAGCCAGCGATCGCCCGGTCGTCCCCTGTCGGCAATGCCGAAGGTCGTCGCCGTTCGGCCCTCATAGGCGCTGGTATATCCGGGTTCGGCGCTGTCCTTGTCCTCGTCCATCCTCAAATCGAGGATCTCTTCCTTCTCGCCGCGAAACAGCGCGAGAATGCGATGCGATGGCAGCTTGGTGAGAGGCTCGACGAAATCGAAATAATCCGAAAACTTGGCGCCATCGGTGGATTTGCCGTCGCGTACCTTCGACGTCAACTTGCCGCGCTGCCAATAAAGATCGCGCAGGGCACCCAGCAATTCCGCATGCTCCGCGAAGCGCTCGACCAGAATTGACCGTGCGCCCTCGAGWGCGGTCTCGGGGCTCGCCACATCCTTCGCCACGTCGACGAACGGGAGGGCCGAGATTTTCGGATCATGGCTCGGGTCGGTGAGCAAAAGATCCGCCAGCGGCTCCAATCCGGCTTCGCGGGCGATCTGCGCCTTGGTGCGGCGTTTTGGCTTGAAGGGCAGGTAGAGATCTTCCAGACGCGCCTTGGTGTCGGCGCCGGTGATCTGGACCAGCAGTTCATCCGTCAGCTTACCCTGCTCGCGGACGCTCTCAAGGATCGTTTTCCTGCGATCTTCCATTTCCCGCAAGTACCGGAGCCGCTCTTCGAGGGTGCGGAGCTGCGAATCGTCCAGCGTCCCCGTCACTTCCTTGCGGTAGCGGGCGATGAAGGGAACCGTCGATCCGGCGTCCAGCAGCTCGATGGCGGCCTTGACCTGCCATTCCTGGGCGTTCAGTTCCGCGGCGATGCGCTGGCCGATGGATTGCATCAAAACCTCCGAGAGTTGAGGCGCGGCTTCTACGGGGAGCCGACGCCCCGGGTCAACAACGCCCCAAAAGAGTGCCCCAGCGGCAGGTGAAATCGCTTGGCGTCCGGGACTGGCGCGTATAGACCGTGCGGCCCCGTCCGCACGCCCCATGAGCCCCCATGTCAGCCCCGCCCAGCGACCTCTCCGTCGGAATCGATTTCGGGACGAGCAACACGGTCGTGGCGATCGCCGATCCGGATGGGCGGGTCGAAGCGGTGACGTTCGATCATGCGGGCGAAACGCTGAGGGTCTATGTCACCGCCATGTGCTTCTGGGACGAACGTCATGGGAATGGCCGGCGCACCCATGTGGAGGGCGGACCTTGGGCCATCGAGCATTTTCTCGACGGCCTGCATGCCCATCGGTTCATCCAGTCCTTCAAGACCTTCGCCGCAAGCGCGACATTTCAGGAAACGCGCATCTTTCGTGAGCGCTACCGCTTCGAGGACCTACTCACCGCTTTTCTCCGCACACTTGTTCGTCACGGCGGTTCGCGAGTCGATTTTTCGGCGCGCAATGTCGTGGTCGGGCGGCCGGTGCAATTTGCCGGGCACAACCCCAACGACGCGCTTGCGATGCAGCGCTATCGCGCGGCGTTCTCCAAGCTCGGGGCCGGGAATGCGAGCTACGTGTACGAACCCGTGGGCGCCGCGTTCTTCTTCGCGCGGCAGCTCGACTACGATGCAACGGTGCTGGTGGCGGATTTCGGCGGCGGCACCAGCGATTTCTCGGTGATGCGTTTCTCGAGACAGGCCGAGATACTGAAGGCAGAGCCGCTCGGGCATTCGGGCATCGGGATCGCGGGCGACACCTTCGATTACCGGATCGTCGACCGCGTGGTGTCGCCGCGTCTCGGCAAGGGCGGGAGCTATCGTTCGATGGACAAGGTCCTGTCAATCCCGAACCATTACTACGCGAATTTCGCGCGATGGAACCAACTCGCCCTGATGAAGGGGAGCGGCGACCTGAAGGAGTTGCGAGAGCTTGCGCGCGTGGCGCTCGATCCTGAGCCGATTGAGACCTTCATCGACATCGTCGAGCGCGACCTCGGTTTCGCCCTCTACCGCGCCGTGTCGTCCGCCAAGGTGGCGCTTTCGGCTCACGATGAGGCGGCGTTTCATTTCCATGGCGATGGCGTCGATATCCGCGCCGACATCACGCGCCGGGAATTCGAAGGCTGGATCGCCGATGACGTGGCGCGGATCGCCGCGACGCTCGACCGAGCCCTGGTCGATGCAGGTGTCGCGGCCGGCGAGATCGAGCGGGTGTTCCTCACCGGGGGCACATCGTTCGTCCCCGCGATCCGCCGGCTTTTCGCGGACCGCTTCGGCGCCAATATCCTTACCTCCGCCGACCAATTCGAATCTATCGCCTACGGTCTGGCTTTGATCGGACAGGGCGCAGATCCCGGCCACTGGGCCGTTGCCAACTGACCGGGATGCAAGTTGGCGCTTGCCGAGTGAGGGAGCAGGGGGTTTATTCGCAGGTGCAGCATCTGCCAGCGAGGCCTGAACCGTGTCCGCGAACCCTCTCGACACCACTCCTGCGAAGGATATTCCCCTTCGCGACGATATCCGGCTTCTGGGGAGGCTGCTCGGCGATACGATCCGCGAACAGGAGGGCGAGTCTGTCTTCGACATCGTCGAGCGCATCCGGCAGACATCGATCCGGTTCCATCGGGAAGAGGACGAGGGCGCGCAGCGCGAACTTCAGACGACACTGAACAGCCTTTCGCGCGGGCGCACCAACCAGATCATCCGGGCGTACAGTTACTTCTCTCACCTGTCGAACCTTGCCGAAGACCAGCACCATGTGCGCCGGTCGCGGGCGCACATGATGGCGAAATCCGGCCCTCGCCCCGGAACGATCGCCAACGCCCTGAGGGCGGCACAGGCGGCGGGCGTCAAACAGGCGGATCTTGCGGCTTTTTTTGCCTCGGCGCTCGTCTCGCCGGTTCTGACAGCGCATCCGACGGAAGTGCGCCGCAAGAGCACCATCGACCGCGAGATGGAGGTGTCGCAAATTCTCGCCATGCGCGACCGCCAGCGTCTCACGCCCGCCGAATTGTCGGACAGTGAGGAAGCGCTGCGTCGGGCCATCCTGACCCTCTGGCAAACCAGCATCCTGCGCCGCAATCGTCTCAAGGTCATCGACGAGGTGATGAACGGGCTGTCATATTACGACTACACGTTCTTCGAGGAGATTCCCGGCCTCTACGCGTCGCTGGAAGATCAACTGGCCGCGCAGGATCCGATCTGGAATACGGTCGAACTTCCGTCCTTCCTGCGCATGGGAAGCTGGATCGGAGGCGATCGCGATGGAAACCCATTCGTCACGGCCGATGCGCTACGTCAGGGTCTTCTGTTGCAGAGCCAGCGCGCTCTGAGCTTTTATCTCGATCAGGTGAACCTCCTCGGAGGCGAGCTCTCGCTGGACGGACACTACGTCGCCGTATCGGAGCAAGCGCAGGCCTTGGCGGATTCCTCGCCCGATCATTCGCCTCACCGGCAGGACGAGCCTTATCGCCGCGCATTGTCGGGCATCTATGCGCGGCTGGCGGCGACCGCGGCACGTTTGGGTCACGCGGAGATCGCCCGGCACGCGGTCGGGGTAGCGCCCACCTACGAGAATGTGGAGGAATTTTCAGGCGACCTTGCGATCATCCATCGCTCTCTCCTGTCGAACGGATCGGGCGCTCTCGCACGCGGGCGGCTGCGAAAGCTTCGGCGGGCGGTCGACGTGTTCGGATTTCATCTCGCCAGTATCGACATGCGGCAGAACTCCGACGTGCATGAGCGAGTTGTCCACGAACTCCTCGAGAAAGCCCTTCCGGGAACGGGCTATGCGGGCCTGCCGGAAAAGGAGCGCGTGTCGCTGCTGCTGGATGAACTGCGTACGCCGCGCCTGCTGGCTTCACCTTTCCTCGCCTATTCGGACGAGACGACATCGGAACTTGCAATCGCTCGCGAAGCCGCGAATGCGCACCGGCTCTACGGCGCGATTTCGGTCCCCAACTATGTGATCTCCAAGGCGAGCGATCCGTCCGATATTCTCGAGGTCGCGTTGCTGTTGAAGGAGGCGGGCCTCCTGCGGCCGCGCGACGGCGAGATGGACGTCAACATCGTCCCGCTTTTCGAGACCATCGACGACCTGCGCAATTCCGGTACCGTGATGGAAACCCTGTTCGCATTGCCGGATTTCATGCGGCTTCTGCGCAGCAGAGGGCAGGCGCAGGAGGTCATGCTCGGTTATTCGGACAGCAACAAGGATGGCGGCTTTCTCACCTCCGGGTGGGAGCTCTACAAGGCCGAGATCGAACTCATCGCGGTCTTCCGGCGTCACGCCGTCGGATTGCGGTTGTTTCATGGACGCGGCGGCTCGGTCGGGCGCGGCGGCGGGCCCAGCTATCAGGCGATTCTCGCGCAGCCGGGCGGCGCCGTGCAGGGCGCGATCCGCATCACCGAACAGGGCGAAGTCATCGCCGGAAAGTACTCCAACCGCGATCTCGGGCGACGTAACCTGGAGATCCTCGCTGCGGCGACCATCGAGGCATCGCTCCTCCATTCGGGCCAATCGGCTCCCCGCGACGAATATCTGGCCGCCATGGAGGAATTGTCGGGCCGCGCATTCGAAGCCTATCGCGGGCTCGTCTACGAGACCGAAGGGTTCGAGCGCTATTTCTGGGAATCCACCGTGATCGGCGAGATCGCGAATCTCAATATCGGCAGCCGGCCCGCCTCGCGCACCAATTCGCGCCGCATCGAGGATTTGCGCGCCATTCCGTGGGTGTTCGGCTGGGCCCAGTGCCGGCTCATGCTGCCGGGATGGTATGGATTCGGTTCAGCGGTCGACGCCTTTCTTGACGCCCATCCGGACAATGGCATGCCGCTGCTGCAGGAAATGTATCGCGAGTGGCCCTTCTTCGAGGCCCTCATTTCGAACATGGACATGGTGCTGGCCAAGAGCAATATCGCGATCGCATCGCAATATGCCAAGCTGGTTGAAGATAAGGCCCTGCGCGACGCCATCTTCCCGCGCATCCGGCGTGAGTGGGAAAGCTCCATCGCCAAGCTTCTGGTAATCTCCGGTCAGGAAAAGCTGCTCGACGGCAATCCCCTACTGGCCCGGTCCATCCGCAACCGGTTCCCTTATCTAGACCCGCTCAATCATCTGCAGATCGAGCTCTTGAAGCGCCACCGGGCTGGCGATCGGGACGAGCGCGTCGTGGAGGGCATTCACCTGTCGATCAACGGCATCGCGGCGGGATTGCGCAACAGCGGGTAGGGCCGGAACCTGATTGTCGCTTGGCTTGTTGGGTAATGGGGCGTCCCACGCAAGGGAGCCCGAGCGGATCGACAGGAGGCGAGAATGCCCCGGGGAGACAAGTCCAGCTACACCGACAAGCAAAAGCGCAAGGCCGAGCATATCGAGGCATCGTATGAGAGCCGCGGCGTGTCCGAGAAGGAAGCCGAGAGCCGCGCCTGGGCTACCGTCAACAAGGAAAGCGGCGGCGGCAACAAGAGCGGTTCGGGAAGAGGCAAGAAGGACACGACTGTTTCGGCAAAGAAAGGCGGCAAAGCGGGTGGCGAAGCCGCGGCCTCACGGTCCCCCGCAGCGCGGTCGGCTTCCGCCAAGAATGCAGCCGCTACACGAAAGCGGAACGCGGCAAAATCCTGAGCGAGCGTCTGAGGGCTATCGCCTTGTGTGGCTCGTCGCACGCGTGATATGCGAAGGCGGGATATGCAAAGGAGCCTCACGGCATGGATACGGGTTTGACGGGCAAGCGAGCGCTTGTGCTTGGCGCAAGCAAAGGTCTGGGTTTCGGCATTGCACAGGGACTGGCCGGTGAGGGCGCGCGGGTTGCCATCGCGAGCCGTTCGATGGACGGATCGAAAGCTGCCGCCGACAAGATCGGCCCCGGGGTCGTGCCCTTCGTCTGCGATACCGGCAAGGTCGATCAGGTCGACGCCCTGGTGCGCGATGTGGTGGCGGCACTCGGTGGCATCGACATCCTCGTGCTGAACAGCGGCGGTCCGCCTCCGGGGAAAGCTCAGGGCGTGTCATCCGACCAGTGGCGCACCTCATTCGAGGCGATGTTCGTCAACCTCGTGCGCATCGCCGATCAGGTGTTGCCAGGCATGATGGAGCGCAAGTTCGGCCGCATCATTTCTGTGATCTCCTCGGGTGTGATTCAACCCATACCGAACCTGGCGATTTCGAATGCGATCCGGCCGGCGCTCGTCGGATGGGGCAAGACTCTCGCGGCCGAGGTCGCATCGTCGGGCGTGACCGTCAACGCGATCGCGCCGGGCCGGATTTCCACCGATCGCCTCAAGCAGCTCGACGCTGCCAATGCCGAGCGCACCGGGCGTTCGATGGAAGACGTCGCAGCGGCAGCGCGCGCGGGGATTCCTGCGGGTCGTTATGGAGAGATCGAAGAATTCGCAGCCGCGGCTGTGTTCCTCGCGAGCGAAAAAGCGTCGTTCATGACAGGATCGATCCTTCGGGTGGACGGCGGCCAGATCTCGGCCACCTGATCCAGGTCTCTGGCGGTCGCGGACAAGTTCGCGGCCGCCAGCCACGACAGACTGCTATGGCAGGCGCGTCAGGACGCCACCGCCGACAAGCTTGCGCCAGATTTCCTCGGCGCTTTCGGCATATTGCACGACATCGCGCTCGCTTTCCGTGATCATGCCATTTTCGATCAGGGCATTGAAGTTGATGACGCTCTCCCAATAGGCCCGGTCGAACAGAACAATGGGCAGCGGTGGCGCCTTGCCGGTGATCCGAAGATTGAGGATCTCGAACAATTCGTCGAACGTCCCGAACCCGCCCGGCAGCACGACCAGGGCATTGGCCCGCATCGCCAGATGCATCTTGCGCATGGCGAAATAGTGGAAACGGAAGGTGAGTTCCGGGGTCGAGTATGGATTTGGCTCCTGCTCCCGCGGCAGGGTGATGTTGAATCCGATGGACGGAGCGCCGATATCGGCCGCGCCGCGGTTCGCGGCTTCCATCAGGCCGGGTCCGCCGCCGGTGGCGATCACGTTGTCGCGCGCGCCCTCGCCGACCTTGAGCGCGCCCCCCCGCTCGGACGCGATGCGGCCAAAAGTTCGTGCCTCGTTGTACCAGAAAGTATGCCGACCGAGCCCATTCTCCTTGATGCGGGCGCTCCCGAATACCACGATCGTCGACCGCACGCCCCAGATCCTGAGACTTTCCTCCGCCTTGGCGTATTCCAGCTGGAAACGGACGCCCCGCATGGAATCACCGAGCAGAAACTCCTGGTCGAGGGCCGGAAGTCGAAACGACGGCGACGCCAGATGCGCGGCGTTGGGCTTCTTTCCGTCACTCATGGCGTCCTCGAATCCTGGTGTGCTCAGATGGCGAATTGTTGCCGCCACCCGGTGAGATCGTCGAGTGCCACATTGGAGCCGCAGAGCACAAGTCCGACGACGGCGTCCGCCGGCAGGGTCTCGGCCATGCCCCGGGCCGCGGTGAGCACACACGCGGCGGCCGGTTCGCACAGGACCTTCTCGGTCTGAAGCAGCCAGACGAGATCCTCGACCACCGGCTTGTCGTCGACCACGAGAATGCGCTCGACGAAAGTCCTGGCCGCCTCGAGGGTGCGGTCCGTGACGAAGGGGGCGCCTAGCGTCCGCGCCAGCGACGTGGCCCGGATCGTGACCGGCGCACCGGCTTTCAGCGCCAGGGTCATCGTCTCGGCACCCGTCGTCTCGACGCCGTAAATCGTGAGCGCAGGGCTCTTCGACTTCAGGGCGGCAGCGCTCCCCGCGATGAATCCACCACCGCCGATGGACATGAAGACATGGGTGAGGTCGGGAAAGTCGTCGATGAATTCGAGACCCACCGTGCCGTGTCCCGCGATGATGGCCGGATCGTCGTAGGGATGGACGAACAGCATTCCGGCCCGTCCATACGCCTCGGCCTTGGCAAAAGCCTCCGCCGCATCCTCGCAGAGCTCGACGCGGCCGCCGTACTTCTCCGTGAGATCGATATTGAACCGCGGCGTGACCTTCGGCATCAGCACCAGCGCGTCGATCCCCAACGTGCCCGCCACCTTCGCCAACGCGATCGCGTGGTTGCCCCCCGATACGGTGACCAGGCCCCGCGCGCGCTCCTCCTCCGTGAGGCCCATCACCTTGTTGAAGACGCCGCGCACCTTGAACGAACCGGCGATCTGCAATGCCTCGAACTTGAGGATCGTGCGGCGGCCGAGCAGTGCCGATACATCCGCGCTCTCGAAAGCCGGCGTTCGGCGAACAAGACCAGCGATGCGCGCTCTCGCGGCTTCGATATCGGACAGGGATACGTCGAAGGTTGCCATGAAGGGTCCTTGAGGGTCTTGAAATGTCGGATATCAGGCGAGAGCGATGCACTCGACTTCGATCAGCATGCCTTTGGGAAGGCGAGTGATCTCCACTGTCGAGCGCGCGGGAAACGGCGCGTCGAAGCAGCGCGCATACACGTCGTTCATCGCCGCGAAATCATCGAGGTTCGTCAGGAAAACGGTGGTCTTCACAACCTTCTCCATCGATGACCCCGCCTCTCGGAGGATTGCCGCCATATGGGCGAATACCGTCTCGGTCTGGCGCGCTATATCGTTTTGGCCAATGACGCCGCCGTGGACATCGAGGGGCAGTTGCCCCGCCACGAATACGAGGCCGCCGGCCCTGACGGCTTGTGAATAGGGGCCGAGAGGCTTCGGCGCATCGGGGCTGAGAACGGTATCGCGAGTCATTTTTTGGTTTCGGGTTGCGGGCGTGGATCATGGGCCCACCGACGCCGAAAGGTCAATCTTTGGGCGGTCTCTCCCGCAATCGCGATTGCGCCTTGACCGCGAGCCGCAACCGGCCCGATGCTGGCGGCGATCCACGGAGCGATTGTCGATGCAGCTGTCTTCCCGCGAAATGCTCGCGCGCCTGATTGCCTTTCCGAGCGTCTCGACCTCCAGCAACCTCGACATCATCCATTTCTGTCGCGATTGGTTGAACAGCCACGGCGTCGAGAGCCATCTCGTTTTCAGTCCGGAACGGGATAAGGCCAATCTCTACGCGACTATCGGCCCTATGGTGGAAGGCGGCGTGGTCCTGTCGGGACACACGGATGTGGTTCCGGTGGAAGGGCAGGACTGGACGAGCGACCCGTGGACATTGACCGAACGCGGCGGCCGTCTCTACGGGCGGGGGACGACGGACATGAAGGGTTTCGATGCCCTCGCATTGGCGCTCGTTCCCGACATGCTGAAGGCGGACCTGAAACGCCCCCTTCACATCGCATTGTCCTATGATGAGGAACTGGCTTGCCGCGGCGCACCGTCCATGGTGGAGCAGATGGCAGAGGCCATTCCGTCGCCATCCGCCGTCATCGTGGGCGAGCCGACCCGGCATGCGGTCGTTACCGGCCACAAGGCATCCGTCCAATTGCGGACACGGCTCACCGGCCGCGCCGTCCATTCGAGCCGGATCGACCAGGGTGTCAGCGCTGTGATGACAGGTGCCCGCCTGATCGTGTGGCTGGAAGACATCATGAACCGCAACCGTGCGGAACACGATGCCGCAAATCCGTTCGAGCCGCCCTACACCACGTTACATTGCGGCGTCATGGAGGGCGGCACCGCCGCTAACATTGTTGCATCCTCGGCGTGGTTCTATTCCGACATCCGCGCCATCCCCAGCGAAGACCCGATGGAGTATCTCGCGCGATACAGGAACCATGTCGCGGAGATCGTTCCCGCCATGCGGACCATAGCGCCAGAGGCCGGAATCGAGGTAGAATTGGTTTCCCACGTGCCGGGCCTGCGCCAGGAGCAGGACGGTTCCGCCGAGCGTTTGATGCGCCGGCTGACGGGCGATAACGGAAGTCATGTCGTTTCGTACGGAACAGAGGCGGGTCTTTTTCAACAGGCCGGATGGTCGACGGTCGTTTGCGGGCCCGGAGATATCGCCCAGGCGCACCAGCCTGACGAATATATCGAGATCAGTGAGTTCGAAGCCGGCGAGCGGCTTCTGCGCCGGGTCATTGCGAAGCTAGCAGCCTAGGTGATCCACTTTGATCGCCAAGTGGGGCTAGACCGTAGACCCATTACCTGTCTAACTTCCGGCGTCATCGAGAGAACAATCGCGACCACGCGAGCCTCTCGCACATAAAACATCGCGCATCGACGCGGGACTTCAGAGGAGAACGACAAAAAATGACGATCCGGACACGAATTTGGGCGGCGTCTGCCGCCCTTCTGCTGGCAGGAACCGCCTTGCCGGCCATGGCAGTCACGCTTCGATATGCCAACCAGGGCGATCTCAAGTCTCTCGATCCCTACACCCTGAACGAAACCACCACCAACGCGCATCTCGGCCATGTCTATGAGGGCCTCACGCGGCGCGGCAAGGATCTGGCCGTGCAGCCGGGCCTCGCAGAGAAATGGGAAATCAGCGATGACGGGCTGACGTGGCGGTTCTTCCTTCGCAAAGGCGTGAAGTTTCACAATGGCAACCCGTTCACCGCGGACGACGTGGTCTTCTCCGCAACCCGCGTTCGTGCTCCCGGCTCCAACTTCCAGACGCGCGTTCCCAGCGCCGCCGAATTCGTGAAGGTCGACGACTACACGGTGGATGTGAAGCTGAAATCGCCCAATCCGATCCTGAACTACCAGTGGGACACCTGGTATATCATGGACAAGGAATGGGCCGAGGCGAACAACACCGCCGGCCCGACGCCCGCCGCCGCCACGAGCCCGAGCTACGCGGCCCTCAACGCCAACGGCACGGGGGCATTCAAGATCGAAAGCCACCAGCCCGGGGTGAAGACCGTATTCAAGGCGAACCCCGATTGGTGGACGAAGGCCGAGCATAATCTCGACGAGATCGTCTTTACGCCCATCAATTCCGATGCGACCCGCGTCGCGGCTCTCCTCTCGGGCGAAGTGGACGTCATCGAGCCGGTTCCGCTGCAGGATATCGCGCGCGTCAACTCCAGCGCCAACGCGCAGGTCATGACGGGCCCCGAGCTCCGCACCATCTTCCTCGGTTTCGACCAGACCCGCGATGAATTGCTGTTCTCGAATGTGAAGGGCAAAAATCCTTTCAAGGATCCGAAAGTTCGGCAGGCATTCTTCCAGGCCATCGACATCGAGACCATCAAATCCCGCGTGATGCGTGGACTCGCGACGCCTTCGGCCCTGATGATCGCGCCTGAGCTCTTCGCCTTCTCAAAGGATTTCGTTCGTCCGAAATACGATGCGGACGGCGCCAAGAAACTCCTCGCCGATGCCGGATATCCGAATGGTTTCGAGGTGGGCATGGATTGCCCGAACGACCGCTATGTGAACGACGAGGCGATCTGCCAGGCCGTGGTGGGCATGCTTGCCCGCGTGGGCGTCAAGATCAATTTGATGGCGCAACCGAAGGCTCAGTACTTCGCCAAGGTCCTCAAATCCGGCAACTACCAGACCTCGTTCTACCTGCTTGGTTGGACGCCCGGAACCTTCGACAGCCATAACGTGCTGTTCGATATCGAAGGCTGCCGCGACGATGCAAAGTCCTCGCGCGGGGAATCGAACCTCGGCAATTACTGCAACAAGAAGCATGACGAACTGGCCGACAAGATCCTTGTCGAGAACGACAAGGGCAAGCGCGATCAGTTGATCAAAGAAGCCTTCCAGGAGACGACGAAGGATTTCGGCTATATCCCGCTCCATCAGCAATCGCTGGCATGGGGCGTGTCGAAGAAGGTCAAGCTCAGCCAGCGGGCGGACAATTCCGTGCTGCTGTATTGGGCCCGTAAGGACTAATCGCCTGCCGATCCATCTCCCGGGCGCGGAGCATCCGCGCTCGGGACCTACTGCGCAACCGTGCCGCCGCCCTTGGCGTCGTTCGGGCAGGATTTGTAGGACTCATTGATGCTTGCATTTATTTTGCGCCGTGCCTTTCAGGCGCTCGGTGTTTTATTGACCGTCGGATTGATCTCATTTTCGATGTTCCGCTTCGCAGGCGATCCGGTGAACCAGATCGTCTCCATCGACACTCCGGCTGCCGAGCGCGAGCAGGTCAGGCGTTCGCTTGGGCTCGACGATCCGGTCCCGATTCAATTTGGGCGCTACCTCGCACAAGCGGCGCAAGGCGATTTCGGTGTCTCGTATCAGTTCCGCCAACCGGTGTCCGATCTGCTCGCCGAGAGAATGCCCGCGACACTGGAACTTGCATTCTGCGCCACCGTGTTTGCCATCGTGTTCGGTATCCTGATGGGCGTCTTTTCAGGGCTCAACCGCGAAAGCTTCGTCGCCAAGCTGTTCCAGACCATTTCGCTGGTGGGAATTTCGCTGCCGACTTTTCTCATCGGCATTCTGCTGATCTATCTCTTCGCCGTCACCTTGGGATGGCTGCCCTCATATGGGCGCGGCGACACGGTTCGCCTCGGCTGGTGGACGACAGGCTTCCTGACGAAATCCGGCCTTACGGCGCTGATCCTGCCCTCGATCACGCTCGGCCTGTTCCAGATGACCCTCATCATGCGCATCGTGCGGGCCGAAATGCTGGAAGTCCTTCGCACGGATTACATCAAGTTCGCCCGCGCCCGCGGTCTCACCACGCGCGCCATCAATTTCGGCCATGCGCTCAAGAATACGCTCGTGCCGGTGATCACCATCGTCGGCCTGCAACTCGGCTCCGTCATCGCCTTCTCGATCATCACCGAGACGGTGTTCCAATGGCCCGGCATGGGATTGCTGTTCGTGCAGGCGGTCCAAAACGTAGATATCCCCATCATGGCCGCTTACCTGATGCTGGTGGCGCTGATCTTCGTCATCATCAATCTGAGCGTCGACATTCTCTACACGGTGGTCGATCCGCGCCTGCGGTCGAGCATCCGGCAACCGGCGTGAGGGAGACGACCATGTCAGAGACCTCCGGCGTCGATCCGATCGTCGCGCCGCGTCCGCCCTCGTGGCTGGCGCGATTTCTCGACGGCGATRTGTGGGCAAGCTTCAAGCGCTCCAAGCTCACCATGGTGGCGGCCACGTTGACGTTGCTGTTCTTTCTGGGAGCGCTGCTTGCCGGCCTGCTGTCCCCGCAAGACCCCTTCGATCCCGCGCAACTTGAACTCATGAACAGCCGTCTTCCGCCACTCTGGGATGCGGAGGGACAATCGCCCTTCCTGCTCGGAACCGACGAGCAGGGGCGCGACATCCTGTCGGCCATTCTCTACGGCTTGCGGATTTCGCTGCTGGTCGGGTTTCTCGGCGTCGCATTCTCGGCGACGCTGGGAATCACCCTCGGCCTTCTGGCGGGTTATCTCGGCGGGATCACCGACACCATCATCATGAGGATCGCGGACGTCCAGCTCACCTTCCCGGCCATCCTGATCGCGCTTCTCATCGACGGCGTGGTGAAAGCGGTCTTGGGGAGCAACCTCGATGCCGGCACCACCTTGGCGGTTCTCGTGGTGTCCATCGGCCTAAGCTTCTGGGTTCAATATGCGCGAACCGTGCGCGGCTCCGTGATGGTGGAAAAGAGCAAGGACTACATCGCGGCGGCCCGTCTCATCGGGTTGCCGGCCTCCGCCATCATGCTCAAGCACATCCTGCCGAACGTCACCGGCCCCGTCCTGGTCATCGCCACCATCAATCTCGCGCTCGCGGTAATCACCGAGGCGACACTATCCTTCCTCGGAACGGGAATGCCCGAGACGATGCCGTCTCTGGGAACGCTCATCCGGATCGGCAACAATTACCTGTTCTCGGGCGAATGGTGGATTGTCGCATTTCCCGGCATCGCACTTGCGGCGCTCGTGCTCGCCATCAATCTTCTGGGCGATTGGCTGCGCGATGCACTCAATCCGAAACTGCGATGAGAGGGCGAGTATCGCTATGACAGAGCCCGTTCTCTCGGTCCGCGACCTGCGTGTGGAATTCGTGACGCGGCGCGGCGCGCTCAAGGCCATCGACGGCATCTCCTTCGACATTGCGCGCGGCGAGGTGCTGGGCGTGGTGGGCGAATCCGGCGCCGGAAAATCCGTCACCGGTTCGGCCGTCACGGGCCTCATCGATCCCCCGGGACGGATTGCCGGTGGCGAGATCCTGCTGTCGGGCTATCGGATCGACAATCTGCCCCCTGAGGACATGCGCAAGGTGCGTGGCAAACGCATCGGCATGATCTTCCAGGATCCGCTGACCAGCCTGAACCCGCTTTATCGGGTGGGAGAGCAGCTGATCGAAACCATTCGCACGCACACCAATCTTTCGGCCACGGCTGCCCGCAAACGCGCGATCGATCTTCTCGCGGAGGTCGGAATCCCAGCACCGGACCGCAGGATCGACAGCTACCCGCACGAGTTCTCGGGCGGAATGCGTCAGCGTGTGGTGATCGCGCTCGCACTTTGCGCCGAACCCGAACTCATCATCGCCGACGAACCGACGACCGCCCTCGACGTCTCGGTCCAAGCGCAGATCATCGCTCTCCTCAAGCGGTTGGGGCGCGATCACGGTACGGCCATCATGCTGGTGACCCACGACATGGGGGTGATTGCGGAGACCGCGGATCGTGTCGCCGTCATGTATGCCGGCCGCATCGTCGAAATCGGCCCCGTGCGCGAAGTGGTGCAGCATCCGCTCCACCCTTACGCCAAAGGCCTCATGGGAGCGATTCCATCGCTCGTAGGCGACACGCATCGCCTGACGCAGATCCCCGGCAGCATGCCGCGGCTATCGGCCATTCCGCCGGGTTGCGCGTTCAATCCCCGCTGCCCCTTCGTGTTCGACCGGTGTCGGGTAGAGCGTCCCGAACCGATCGCGCGCGACATGCATCCTGTTGCGTGCCACCTCTACGATGAAGCCCCGGCCAAGACGGAGTCTGTCGCGTGATCGAAAAACCCTATGCGCAGATCAACGATCTGCGCCGGACCTTCGACATCTCGAAGCCCTGGCTCAACCGCGTGCTTGAAGGTGGTGAGAAGCAATATCTGAAGGCTGTCGATGGCGTATCGTTCGACATCGCGCGGGGCGAGACCTTCGCGCTGGTGGGCGAGTCGGGGTCGGGCAAGTCGACGGTTGCCCGGATGGTGGTGGGCTTGCTGCCGCCGAGCGGTGGCGACGTGACGATCGACGGCGTTCCCATGGTGGGGCGCGCCTCCGCTCAGGACAGGCAGCGCCTGCGCCGGCGCATCCAGATGATCTTTCAGGATCCGTATGCGAGTCTCAATCCACGCTGGAAGGTCGAGGATATCGTTGCCGAGCCGATCCGCGCCTTTCGTCTTCTCGAGGGCGACAAGGCGATCAGCGCGCGGGTCGGGGAACTGCTTTCGCTGGTAGGGCTCCACCCTGCGGACGGCGTCAAATTCCCGCACGAATTCTCCGGCGGCCAGCGCCAGCGGGTCGCCATTGCACGGGCGCTCGCGTCGAACGCCGAATTCATCGTCTGCGATGAACCGACCTCCGCGCTCGACGTGTCGGTGCAGGCGCAGATCCTCAACCTCATGCGGGACCTGCAGGATCAGTTCGGGCTCACCTACCTCTTCATCAGTCACAACCTGGCGGTCGTGCGGCACATGGCCACGCGCATCGGCGTCATGTATCTTGGTCGCATCGTCGAGATCTCCGGCGGCAGGGAGCTCTTTGCGGCGCCAAAGCATCCCTACACGCGGATGCTCCTCGACGCCGTGCCGGACATGAACATGGCCGGCGAAGAACGGGCGCCGATCAGCGGCGAGATCCCCAACCCCATCAATCCGCCGAGCGGCTGCACTTTCAATCCGCGCTGCCCGTTCGCGAACGAGCGCTGTCGTCGGGAAATCCCAAAGCTGCTGGATGGGGTGGCCTGCCACGCTGTCCACGAGGGACGTCTCGGGATCTTTGCCGTGGCCTGACACTGCATGCGGACCTCGAAGACTGCCGACCCGCCCCGCTTGAGCGTGCGGGTAGAGCGCAGGTCTGGCTGTCTAGGAATTGTTCCGCCAGCGTCAGGAACAAAGCGTTACAGTTCAATACATTTCCCCGGCGGTTAAGTGTAACAATATTGTAAATATTGATAAGCATCTGGAAATTTTCTTGAATTGGCGTATTTAGACTTCCAGATTAGAGAGAGACTAAAATGATTACTACAAGACGTTATCTCATTGCTTCGTCGCTCGCCCGCCTCATTCGCAAGGAGCGGGGCGGCAACCGTCTTACCGAGGGTCATTTCCCCAATCAGGCGGATCGCAGCTCGTTCGTCGTCATCGACGGCGACAAGGGTAGTCTCGTTCTGGTCACCTCGGGTGGCGGCATCCCGGTGGAGGAGAGAACCGATGTGCCCCGGACTCACGCCGAAGCGCTTCTGGATGTGACGCCCGGGAAGGTCGATTATGTGCGTTCCACGCTGTCCATCGGCGCTCGCGAAGTGCGCGTCGACCGGTTCGTGACACCGGGACCGCTTGATCTCATTTCGGTCGATTTCGACAAGGAAGACGATTCCCGGGATTTCCGACCTCTGCCGTGGTTCGGCCCCGAGGTCACGGGTGAGGCGGGATACCAAAACCGCGCGATCGCCCTCGAAGGTCTTCCGCCCTCCCTTGATGTTCCATTGTCCAACGCCGCCCTCAACACGCTGCTCGATACTCTCGAGGGACGTCTCGGCGCCAATCGTAACTATGCGCCGCAGAAAGCCCCCCGGGACAATGGCGATCAGGCCGAACAGCGCCGCAACACCGGCCCGACTGCCGAGCGCCCGGGCCGACAGCCTCCCGCCGGAAAGCCCGAAGCCCCCTCGGCTGGAGAAGGCGATCACTCGGACGACGATCAGGACGGTCTCAATCTGAACATCGAGGACAATGTCATCCGCGAGCTGGCCCGGTCCCTGCGCCCGCAAAGACGCTAACAACAGGTGGGCCGTAAAACGGGTGGTCGGTAGAATTCGTTAGCCTTACGAGCCGATCTTCCGGGCTTAGGTCCATTGGAGGCTATACCGGGCGCAAGATTACGTTGCGTTCGTTACGATCTTGCTTGACCTTGTTGTCGAATGACCTCACGAGGTAGGCGGAAATTCGAACCGGGAATTGTCATGCGTCTGAAGTCTCTTGCGATGTTCACCGCCACCGCGCTGGCGGCAATTCCCGCCTCTGCGGCCGATCCTATTTTTACAGCCCTGCCCACCAATCCGGCTGGCTGGGTCGTGACCCTGAAGGGCAATGCCCGGATCGGCCCGTCCTATCCGGGTTCCGACGACATGGATTTCGTAGCGTTTCCCTCGGTGAGTTTTCGCCGGGCCGGGACACCTGTGCGCTACAGCGCGCCCGACGATGGCCTGAGCTTCTCCTTCGTCGAGCAATCCTCCCTGACGATCGGCGTGGTGGGTCGCTATCAGGGCGGTCGCTATCTGGCGAGCGACCGGCGGCTGTTCGGACTTGAAAAGATCGACTGGGCGATCGAGCCCGGTGTTTTCATGGAATACTGGCCTGTGGAATTCCTGCGCGCCCGTGGGGAGATCAGGCACGGGATCAACGGGCACGATGGGTTCGTGGCCGATTTCGGCCTCGACGTCGTGCAGCGCTACGGCGCCTTCACGCTCTCGGTGGGCCCCCGCCTCGCTCTCGGCGACAGCTCTTTTGCCCGCACCTATTTCGGCGTGACGCCCTACGAGGCAGCACTCAACGGACGAGTGACGGCTTACCGACCTTCGGGCGGCATCACGTCAGTCGGGGTGACATCCGGTTTGACCTATGATTGGTCGGATCAGTGGTCGACCACCGGCTACGTCTCCTACAAGCGGCTTGTCGGTGACGCTGCGGACAGCCCGATCGTGAAGCGCTTTGGATCCGAAAATCAGGTGGGATTGGGCCTGACCGTCTCCTATTCGTTCGATTCCGGAATGTAATTCTTCCTGCAGGAGCTCCGGCCCAACCACGTTCAAGGCGTCGCGCAAGCGGCGCCTTTTGCTTTGATCGGCTTCGGCCTCAGGGCGCCTTCGTCCCGTCGCCGAACCTGTTGAACATCATGTCCGGAGCGCTCGTGTTGTGCCGGGACGGCACGAGGCGTCCCATCCACACGTCGGTGGCCTTTGCGCTGCCGAAAGTCATGATGGGGCTTTCGGTCCAGGACGGCGCTCCTTCCGGTCGGACTGCGATCCGCGCGACGTCGGCATTGAACTCCGTCACATACATGGACCGCAAAGCCGCGAAGGCGCCGCGCTCGACGGGGCGATCGAAACTGACGTCCAGCGTAAGACGGTCGCGGTCCAGGTTCTTTATCGCCACGGTGGCCTTTCCGCCCTTGGCGAACGTCACGGTGAAGGTCATCGTTTTGGGGTCGAACTCGACATCCTTGAGATTGACCACAGGCCGCTCGCCGACTTCGATGGGGCCGAGCAGGAAGGACGATCCGTAGGCGCTCCATCCCAGATGGGCGGGCGGCAGGGGACGGATGCGCCAGTAGCCATCGGCCGGATAGAGAACCAGCACCTCTTCGGCGCGGTCGCCCCGCCGGACCCAGAGTTGGACCAGATGAAGGTTCTTCTCGACCCGGTCGCCGACCCGCACCGCCACATCGCTCTGGCGCCAGAAATTGGGAAACGTGAAGCCGGTCAGCCACATGTCGACGCTCTCGTAGAACGTGACCTTGTGCACCGGCGGAGCGGCGGAGGATTCAGCCGTCAGGGTTCCGCAAGCCGTCCAGTCCGGCTCCCATTTGTCGTCGCGCAGGCTGCCCAGATAGGTGGGATGCGCTGCCTCGATGCGAAAATTGCGCACAGTCGGAGACGCGAAATTGATCGTCACGTTGTCTTTTTCTGCGCACAGAACCGGTTCGCTGGCGTTGGTCACATCAACCGCTATTCCGTCGAGAGACGCCGCGGGGGCCGCCGTCGAAACAAACAGAAATCCGATCAGGGCAAGGAAGGGGCGGAGCATATGAACCATCGGGACATTGTCGGTTGGCGGGACGGGTGTCGCGCCCTAAGGACTGATATCCTGCTATCCCCCATCCGTCGAGGCTGCGGCCTCGCCCGCTGAAAGGATCGTCGCGCCCATGAATCTTTCCCTTCTCCATTCGGCCGGGCCGCTTCTCGCGGGCTATGATGTCGTGTTCTGCGACGTATGGGGCGTGGTTCATGACGGTGTTCGCGCCTATCCGGAGGCCTGCCTCGCACTGGCCCAGTTTCGCCGCCGGGGCGGCAGCGTGGTGCTGATCTCAAACGCGCCGTCAACGGCCGCCGAGGTCGCGGCGCTGCTCGACCGAAAGCAGGTTTCGCGCGAGGCCTGGGATGCCATTGTCACCTCCGGCGATCTCACCCGATTGCGGATCGGCGAAACCGGTGTGAGGCGCATCTTCCATATCGGCGCGACCCGAGGTGAGCATGTGTTCGACGGGCTTGGCGTTTCGCTGGTCGATGTGCATGAAGCGGACGCCATCGTGGCGACCGAACTTGTCGATTACTACTCGGAAACGCCGGACGATTATCGCGACGTGCTGACGGATGCCGTCTCGCGTCGCCTCCCGTTCATCTGCGCCAACCCCGATCTGGTGGTGCATGTGGGAGACGATCTGCTGCCCTGTGCGGGTGCATTGGCGGTCATCTACCGGGACTTGGGCGGAGACGTTTACTGGGCCGGCAAGCCGCATCGGCCGATTTACGAACGGGCGCTGGCATTGGCCCGCGATGCGCGCGGAAGCGACGTGGATCAATCACGCATCCTGGCGATCGGCGATGCGCTCAGAACCGACATCGCGGGCGCTCGCGCCTTCGGGATCGACGCCCTCTTCATCGCCGGAGGCATTCACCGCGATGAGGTGCTGCGTGACGAGATCATCGACCGCGTGCTTCTTCGCCACCTGGTGGGCTCGCAGGCGGACGGCGTGGTCGGCGTGATGAAAGGTCTCGCCTGATCAGAAGCCCATGCGGCGCACGATCTGGTCGTAGGCCCCCGCGAAAGGACGAAACGCGAAGCGCACCCGATGGCGACCGGGCGGCACCTGGACCGCGCGAAAGATCACGTTGGCGCGCAGCATCTCGACGGGCGTCTCATCCACGAACGCGAACCACCAAGGATGCCAGGCATCGTTCAGCACGACAAAACCGCCGGCATCGGATGAGACCGCGATGGTTACGTCCGTGTTGCGGTAGGTTTCGATAGCGATCTGGGCACCGGACGATCCGGCGCGGTTGTTCAGGGCGCGGGGTGCTCGCTCGAGCAGCACCACGTCATCCGACTGGCTCGGCCAGATTCCGGTTCTGATCATGCTGGGAAAATCGGCGAGCTGCCATTGCGACGCGAACATGATGCGGGGGAGGGCAGCGGGATTTTCGGCAATCACGGCCTCATCGGTCCGCCCGATGACCGGCAGCGCACCGCGCTTCAGGCGCGGGTCGATCTCTTGCGGCGGAACGCGTGACGCGATGTAGCGAAGGCCGAGGAGGTTGGCGAGCCGCGATTCATAGGACGGGAACAGCGCCGAAAACTTACGCTGATCCGGCAATGCGACGTGGTCGGCAGCGCCCGTAGCCTCACTGTACCAGCGCAGCCGCACCGGATTGTACCCGAGGGTGTTTTCGAGCCGATGGATCATGCTTGCGTTGGGCCAGTGGAAATCGATCCCGGCGAGTTCGACCCTGTCGCGCCGCGTCGGCGATGCGGTGGCGGATACGCGATCCTTCAGGAACGCTATGGTCGGGTCGCCACCGCCGGTTTCCAGTGCTTGAAACATCGATGGCGGCAGCGCCGTCGATTCGCTGGGGCCATTGTTCCAGCCGAGATCGACGATCATGAAGCCGGTCGCCAGCAGGGCTGACGCGAGAGCGTTCCAGCGCGCGAGGGGGCGCAGGGCGAACAGGATCAAGATCGCGACGCCAGCGAACACGGCGGATTGCGCGAGCGGCCAGAGTGCATAACCTCCCTGGCCCTTGCCGTCGGCGACGGCCGCGGCGGCGACAATGCACACGGCAAATCCCACGCCGACGCGAAGAAGCAGTCCGCGCGGGTCGGGGCGGGTATCGTCGCTGAGCCAGCGATTGAGCAGATAGGCGGCGCAGAGGGCCGCGAGGGGAGTGAGCAGGAAGGTTGCATCCGCCGGGCGTCGGAACAGCGACAGGCCCGGCACGACATCGAAGGTCAGCCCCAGGAGTGGGGTATAGCGGCCGAGCGCGTAGACCAGAACGCCTATCGTCGCCCACGCGATGCCCTTGACCTCAGGCCGTCGGAACAATCCCCGCCGCCAACCAAGCGCGAAGAGGGCCGCGAGGGGCAGCGCGCCGAAATAGATCTGGCCCATATTGCGAGCGAGATAGAGATCGACAGGTCCCCATGCCGGACTGGGAGGGCCCCAATGCTGCGCGAGCGGCCCGGCAGCCCCAAAAAGCTGCGGCACCGCCGCCGTGAGAAGGAGGGCGGGATGGAGGGATCCTCGTCCGGCGCCCTCGCGGTCGATCACGAAGCGATTGGAATCGCCGTTGAGGAGCATGGTCAGCACCAGAGGAATGGTCACGATCATCAGCCCGCCCAGCATGCCCATTGCCAGCGGCGCCCAGGCTCGCCGGATCGCGGCTCTGGGGGAGGGCGCGAAGGCGACGTGGCAGGCGACGACCCCCAACAGCAGCCAGATCGCCAGATACGCGACCTGATCCCGCCCTAGCACCATGAATCCCGCAACCACGCCCGCCATCAAGCCATAGCCGAGCGAAGAGCGGTGGAGCGCGCGACTCAGAAGGAGCCAAGCAATCGGCCAATAAGAGAGGCTGAGGATTTGGCCGATGTGCTGGATGCGCCATGCGGACGAGCCGCCATAGGCGAAAACGAGAGCGGCCATGAGCGCTGCCGCCGGATGCCAGCCACGATCCCGGGCGAGAAGCAGGATCGCGATCGCCCCCGCCAGCAACATGGCGAGGACCGTCGCGTCGGCGGCGCGAAAGCCCGGGTCCGGCGAAAGGGCCGCCAAGGCCAGAAAGGGAGGCGAGAAAATCAGCGATTGGGGATCGGCGATCTGCGGATGACCCGCGAAGACATAAGGGTTCCAGAAGGGCCATTCGCCGCCATGGATCGATTGCGCAAGAAACTGCAGCTGCGGGTAGAAATGCGCCTTTGCATCCCAGGGGATGGTGACATGACCCGACAGCCACGGCCAGCCGAGAGCGGCCCATGCAGCGACGAGGATCGCCAGGTAGGCCGACAGGGGCCATGGCCTGTTGGCGGCGGCCGGACCCCCTGTTGCGCGCATGGAATTTTCGCCGGTTGCGGTCAGTCGTTAGGAGCGGCGAACGCCGCGAGCGCATCGAAATCGATCTTGTGCCCGGCGCGGTCCCGCTTGGAGGCAAGATACCGCACGTTCTCGGCCGTCGCACGTCCGAGCACGCGTTGCTCTTCCACACGCAGGCCCGCCTCGCGCAAGGCCGCGATCTTGATCGGGTTGTTGGTGATCAGCCGCACCGACGAGACGCCGAGCTGCTTCAGCATCGCGGCTGCGAATTCGAAGCGCCGCTGGTCGAGGTCGAAGCCTAGCACCTCGTCGGCATCATAGGTGTCGTATCCCTGCGACTGAAGCTTGTAGGCTTTCATCTTGTTGGCGATGCCGTTGCCGCGGCCTTCCTGGTCCAGATACAGCAGAATGCCGCCCTGGCCCTTCGCCATCCGCGAAACCGTATCGCGCAGTTGGTCGCCGCAATCGCATTTGAGGCTGCCGAAGAGGTCTCCGGTCAGGCATGCGGAATGCAGGCGAACGTCGACGATCCCGGAAAAGTCAGGCTTTCCGATGATGATCGCCACCTGATCGCGCAGACCTTCGCCGCCCCGGAATATCACGAATTCCGTGTCGGGCGCGCCATCGAGGGGCACGGGCGCGCGGCTCACGATATGGAGGGCGTCGATCTTGCGGCGCTTGAACGAGCGAATATCGTCCGCGTCGACGACGAGGGCGCCGAGATCCGGGGCGATCGCGGGGTCGATCGGAACGGCAACCACCGCTGGGAAAACGAGCGCCAGATGGGCCAGCTCAAGCGCCACGTCCTCGAGCCTGGAGCTCGGGCCCACGGGCGCGTCGACGCGGCCATCCACTTTCAGCGCGAGGGTCTCGATCCGCCCGAGATCGATTGTCGGAAGCGCCACCACGCCCGAGACGAGGCGATCCAGTCCCAGATGGCGCAGGCGCGCGGCAGGCAGCACGAGCCGGGCCGGGCTCTCACCCAATCGGCCCAGGCGTTCCGCCAATCCAGCCTCCAGGCCTTCGACGCCAACCGTCACGAGCGCTTGGCCGTCGCCCCGCAGGACGACCGGTCGGGCTGCGCGAATTTCTGCGATGGCCCGCTCCGCCGCGGTGGATCCGAGGTCTTCAATCAGGTTCAGGCCCGTGCGAACGGTGCTCATCGGCTTCTTTTGTCCCGGTGACGGAGTTTGTCAGGCTTGGGTTGGAAGTAGGTACAAGCATCGACCTTTCCAGCCAATTGCCCCATATAACACGTTCAAGTGAACACGGCACAGGCCCAACGCCATGAAAACACTCGGTCTTTAATGGTCCCGATGTCAAAGAGCCGCATGGAGGCCGATCCGCTGTCCCATCTGCGGAACGCACCGCCCGACCGACCTTTCGTCGTGGCGCAGCTGGGCCAATCGCTCGACGGTCGGATCGCAACGCCCACCGGGGCATCCCGCTACATCAATGGAGCCTGCGCGCTCGATCATCTGCATCGGCTGCGCGCCCATGTGGATGCCGTGGTGGTCGGCGTCGGAACGGTGATTGCCGACGACCCCGCGCTGACGGTGAGGAGGGTCGATGGGCGCAATCCCGCACGGGTCTTCATCGATCCCAACGGGCGGCTGCCCAGCGATGCCCGTTGCGTGACCTCGGATTGCGCGGACCGTTACGTGATCCGCACCAGACCCGGCCCGGCCATGCGCTCGATGGAGGAGATCCTGGTGGATTCGGTCGAGGGAGCAATTCCCCCGACCGCCATCGTCGAGGCTCTCTTCCTGCGCGGCATGCGGCGGCTTCTCATCGAGGGCGGCGCACGCACGATCTCGTCCTTCGTCGCTGCCGGCGGCGTCAACCGGCTCCATGTCCTTGTGGCGCCCCTGATCATCGGTTCGGGAATGCCTGGGCTCTCGCTCCCGCCCATCGACGGGCTGGACGAGGCCATCAGGCCCACCGTCGAGGTCCATGTCTTTCCGGATGGCGACGTTCTGTTCGATTGCGACATGAAAACGCCAAGGAGCGGGAGCCATGACCGAGAAGCTTGAACAGTATAGCGGCCCCTCGCGGTTCGTTCACTGGGCTATCGCGGGGCTGATCCTGCTGATCCTCATCCCGGTCGGCCTGACCATGGTCAACCTCCCGGATGGCGGGGCGAAGAATACGCTCTACGAATTGCACAAATCCTTCGGCATGACCGTCTTTGCCCTGGCGGTGATCCGTGTGACCATCCGGGCGGTGGAGGGGTTTCCGACCCTGCCGTCCTCCCTTCCAGCCTGGCAGAAGGCCGCTGCGAGGGGCACGCATCTGGCGCTGTTCGGGCTGATCCTCCTCGTTCCGGTTCTCGGCTTCGCTGGCACCTCGATGTGTTGTTCGCCGGTGAACTATTTCTGGCTCTTTCCCATACCCATCGAGCTCTCCGGCGGGATGGACCGCGCAAAGATCGTGCTGGGATGGCACAAGGCGGCCGTTTTCCTGATGGCGGTCCTCCTCGGGGTGCACGTCGCGGCGGCGCTCTGGCACGGTTTCGTGCGCCGCGACGGCGTCTGGGAGCGGATGGTCAAGGGGCGGGGCTGATCAGGTCGGCGGGATCGCCAGCAAGTCCGTGTGGCCGATGACGCAGGCCTTCGGTGCCGATCGCGCCCGTTCCCAGGCCAGAAGATCGCCGGGAGACACCGGTCCCGTCTGCCTCGCGGCCTCCACGATGCCCGCGGCAAGCGGCGCCATCAATGCCCGATCCGCCGAAGTCAGCCGCCAGGGGCTGTCGCCGAGGATGACGTCGTAACCCCTCGCTTTCAACGATGCAGCAAGGATTTCCGCAGCCATCGGGCCCGCGGCGGGACCGAACCCCTTGTCGGTCTGTTGATGCCGGTTGAACGCCGCGTTCACTAGCCGGTCGCTCGGGTCAGGAGGGTCCCATCCTTCGTCGCCGTTGTAGATGAGCACCGTGTAGAGCGGCAGCGCGCGAGCCGCGATCGCGGCGGCGAAACGCTCGATCCACTCGGCCGAGACGAGATCGAAAAACGCCGCTGCCGTCACCAGATCAGCGGGTTCGTCGAGCACCGTCTCGATGTCGGCGGCAAGATCGGCAAGGCGAAATTCGACGTCGAGTACATGTTCATCTCTCGCCAAGTGCAAAGCCTCGCCGCGCGCGCTCGCCTCATCGGCCCAAGTCGAGAGGGAATCCTGCGCGGCCGAGATCAATTCCGGGTCATAATCGACAAGGCGCCAGTTCTGCCGAAGGGGCAGGTGCGGCGCGGTCCCACGCAGATTCGAGCCAGACCCGGAACCGAGATCGAGAACGCGAACCGACTCGCGGTCGGCAAACAACCGGGCGAGGGTAGCGAGCAAATCGCGATTTCGCGCTCGATGATCGGCCGGTTCGCGGAGTGCCAGCCATTCTGCGCTGAAACCCGTCACGCGCCATGCTCCTTCAATACGTCCGCGATGATGCGGGCCGTCTCGTCCCATCGGGTCAGCGTCTGGGCTTCCTGCCAGGCCGAATCCGCCAGGAGTTGTCGCGCAACCGGATTCTCGATCAAACGCTTCAGGGCCGTTCGGAGGGCTGACACGTCGTCCGGAGGGACCTTGACGGCGGCTTTATCTGAGACGGTTTCGGCCGCGGCGCCCCCAGTCGTCGTGACGATGGGAAGACCGCGCGCGAGGGYCTCCGTGAGAACCATGCCGAATCCCTCGAAACGGGATGCAAGAACGAACAGGTCCGCGTCGCCGTAATGTCCCGCGAGAGCTGTGTCCCCAACCGCGCCCGTGATCGCGATGCGCTCGCCTAATCCATGCTTGGCGATCTGTCCCCGGATCTCCGCCGCATATTCCGCCGAGCGGTCATCGGCGCCGACGATGGTCAGGCGCCAGGGGATGGCGGCGAGCCCTGCGAGGGCTTCGATCAGCACGTCATAGCCCTTCCGCCGCACGATCGAACCGACGGCCAGAATTCGCACCGGTCCGCCGACCTGGAGTTGGGAGCGCCGTGCGGGCTCCGTCCCCGGCCCCGCGACTGTGATGCGGTCCCGCGGCACTGAAAAGTCGGCCGCCACAAGGTTCGCGGTGGTGCGGCTGGTGACGATCACTGCTTCGGTGCGGGAAAGGGCGGCGGTTTCGTTCCGAACCAGCCCTGCGGCGTCAACGGCGTTCAGGCCTGATTCGAGTCCGAGCGGATGATGCACCAGGGCGACGACCGGGCGGGATATCTGCGCCACGATGTCCGGTGGAAGCGCCCCATACGCCAGACCGTCGATCAGCACGAGGGTCCCGAGCGGGAGATCGTTGATCAGGCGCAGTGTCTCGGCAAGATCGTCCCGCGACGGTGTCGGGAACGAACCGGGAAGCGCAAGGTGGCGCACTTCGATGCCGAGCGCGGGAAGCCGCGCGAGGACCTGCCGGTCATACGCATAGCCGCCCGTCGGCGTGGACAGATCGCCGGGAATTGCGAACGCCACCTCAGCCATCGGCGAGCGGTCCCTCGAACCAGGCCTTGGCCACGTGGGATTCGTGCAGCACGACCCGGATTTTCGAAAGACCGTCCGATCCCGGCCCCAATGTGCCATTCCTCGCCGCTTCGGCCATCGCATCGAAGATGTGGCGGCAGAGGAACTCCGTGGTCGTGTTGCGGCCTGAGAATTGCGGAAGCTCATCGAGGTTCTGATAGTTCAGCGGAGCCAGCGTGGCTTTGAGCGCATCATGCGCCCGCCCGATATCCACCACGACGGAATCGACCGTGAGTTCGTCGCGGAAGAACGCCACGTCGACCACGAACGTGGCTCCGTGCAATTTCTGTGCGGGTCCAAAAAGCTCGCCCTTGAAACTGTGGGCGATCATGATGTGCTCTCGCACCTCGACGGCGTACATGCGGGCGTCCCTCTGAGCGGCGTTACGGATAGCGAACGACCGGTGGCAAACCTTTGGCGTTCGGCGACAGGATCGAAGGCAGCGCTGACGGCAGGTCTTCGAATCTCACATCCTCGGCGACCAGCGTATCGAGGCGCGGATCGTCGAGAAGCGCCATCGCGGCCTCAAGGCGTCGGCCGTGGGTCCATCGCATCCGACGAGATACGGCGACCTGGCCGACTTGCGAGGCAATGAGCCTCAACCGCTTGCTGTGGAAGACCCCGCCGAGGGCGATATTTACCGCTCGGTCGCCATACCAGCTCATTTCGACGATCGACGCTTCGATGCCCGCGCAAGACAGCGAAAGATCGAGGCCGGCCGCCGATGCGCTGGTGTGAAAGACGAGGTCGGCCTCCGTGGGGGTGTCCGGCGGCAGTGCGAACCGGATGCCGAGGGCTTGCGCGACCTCCCGCCGTTCCGGGTCGACATCGACGAGGGTGACGTCGGTGCCGGGCAGCCGCCCCGCCAGATGCGCCACGAGAAGCCCGATGATACCGCCGCCCACCACGACCACCCGATCGGCCGGGCCGCAGCCGGCATCCCATAGGGCGTTGAGAGCGGTCTCCATGTTGGCCGCCAACACCGCGCGCCTTGCCGGAATGCTGTCCGGAACACGCGCCAGCATGTCGACGGGCGCGGTGAAGCGGTCCTGGTGCGGATGCAGCGCGAACACCGTCCGGCCCATCAGGGTTTGGGGACCGTCCTCGACGATCCCGACGGCGCAATAGCCGTATTTTACGGGAAAGGGGAACGTTCCCTCCTGGAGCGGACCTGCCATCCGATCGTATTCGCTCGCCGGGACATGGCCGCCATAGACGAGGCGTTCTGTCCCTCGGCTGATTCCAGACCACAGGGTGCGGATTCGCGCCTCCCCGGCATTCAGTCGCGGTTCAGGCGCCGCTCTCAATTCTGATTGGCCTCGTCCGGTGATCCAAAGGGCCAGAACCTGTCCTTTGCGGCCGCTCCCTGGATCTGGCATGGCTTCTTCGATCCTCGTATAACGAAACTTGCCTCTCACAGAGCGCTCCGTGACCGACACATCCGATCCCGTAAGCTTCCCCATTCGGCCGAATGTCCCCGCCGTCTCTACGACGCCTGCGGGTCTTCAGTCCACGTCTGAAATATCCCGCCGCCGCTGGCTCATGGTCGGGCTCAACGGAGCGACCTATCTGGGGCTTTGCGTCTGGCTTGCCACCATCCTGGGCGCTGAGGGATGGTCGGCGATCGACGCGATCCTGTTCGCATGTTTCCTCATTGGCTCACCGTGGACGGTCCTCGGATTCTGGAACGCGGTGATCGGGCTCTGGCTTCTTCACGTGGCGAGTGATCCGGTCGCAAGGGTTGCGCCGTTCGTCGCTGCGGGCGACAGCGATGAGCCGGTTCGGCTCGATACCGCCATCTTGCTTACGTTGCGTAATGAAGATCCGGCGCGGGCGCTCAAGCGGCTGCGCATCGTCAAGCAGAGCCTGGACGCCACCGGAGCGGGCGAGCATTTCTCCTATTTCATCCTCAGCGATACCAGCGATGCGGTGGTGGCGATCGCCGAGGAGGCGATGGCGCATGCGTGGGCGCTCGAAAGCGGCGCACCGCACCGGATGATCTATCGCCGCCGCACCGATAATGCGGGCTTCAAGGCCGGGAACGTGCGCGATTTCTGCACGCGCTGGGGCTCGTCGTTCGAGCTGATGCTTCCGCTCGATGCCGACAGCCTGATGACGGGCGATACCATCCTGCGCATGGTCCGCATGATGCAGGCGTATCCGAAGCTCGGCATTCTGCAGAGTCTCGTGACGGGGATGCCATCGAAAAGCGCGTTCGCGCGGATTTTCCAGTTCGGGATGCGCCACGGAATGCGCCCCTACACGATGGGCTCCGCGTGGTGGATGGCGGATTGCGGTCCGTTCTGGGGACACAACGCCTTGGTGCGGATCAAGCCCTTCATCGAGCATTGCGACCTCCCGCTTCTGCCCGGCACCGGTCCTTTGAGCGGCCATGTGTTGTCGCACGATCAGGTCGAGGCGACGCTGATGCGCCGTGGCGGTTATGAGGTGCGCGTCTGGCCGGAGGAATGCGGAAGCTGGGAGGAAAACCCACCCACGCTGGCGGATTTCTCACGCCGGGATGTGCGGTGGTGCCAGGGAAATCTACAATACGTTAGATTGTTGAGACTGCCCGGCCTCCTGCCGATGAGCCGGTTTCAGCTCGCTTGGGCGATCCTGATGTTTCTGGGGGTCCCGGCTTGGACGCTCCTGATCGGCCTTCTCCCCTTCAAGGCTCTCGATGGCGAAGAGGCTGCGCTTTTTCCCGTGACCTCCGCGGCGGCGCTCTACCTGACGTTCCTCGGCATGTATCTGTCGCCGAAACTCGCGGGTTTCGCCGATGTGCTGGCCGAAAGTGGCGCCCGCCTGCGCTACGGGGGCGGGTTGCGCTTCCTCGCGGGTGCCGCCACGGAGTTGTTGTTCTCATTTCTGGTCGGAGCAGCCACGACGCTGCGGATCACCCTCTTCATGCTGGGACTTCCCTTCGGCAAGTCCGCCACCTGGAACGGGCAGGAGCGCGACGCCCATCGGCTGACGTGGCGAAGCGCGGTGGCGGGGTTGTGGCCGCAACTGGCGTTCGGGGTCGCGGTGATCGGCCCCCTGATGGCGGTCGCGCCCGCTCTCGTCGGCTGGTCTCTTCCGCTGACCCTCGGTTATCTGGTGGCCATTCCGTTCGCTGTTGTCACGTCCGGCGCGGCCCTGGGACAGATCCTCGTCGGGACCGGCCTGTGCGCCATTCCCGAAGAGCGCGAGACTCCTTGGGAAATCACCGCGCTTCACGCCCACGGTGACACGAGCCTTCGGCCCGTGCTGGAAACGGAAGCCGCATGATCGCTGGATTGCGGACGGGTATCGCGCTTGCGCGTTCGGTCTGGGTTTATCACGGCGATCGGGCGAGGCATCGCCGAATGGACGCGCTGTACGGCCGCTATATCCGCCCCGGCGATCTCGCCTTCGATATCGGCTCCCATGTGGGTGACCGGATTTCGGCCTTTCGCCGGTTGGGGGCGAGAGTCGTGGCGCTCGAGCCCCAGCCCGGGCCGGCTTCCGTCATCCGAGTGATCCACGGGCGCGATCGCAAGGTCACCTGCCTCCGCTCGGCCGCCGGCTCGGCACCGGGGGAGCTGGTTCTGCGGGTCAATTCCCGCAACCCGACGGTTTCGAGCCTCTCGGCTGATTTCATCTCGGCCGCGCAGGGCGCTCGCGGATGGGAAGGGCAGGATTGGGACCAGTCTCTCGCCGTGCCTGTGACAACCCTCGATCTCCTGATTGCCGAACATGGGGTGCCGACCTTCATCAAGATCGACGTAGAGGGTTTCGAGGAGGAGGTGCTGGCCGGTCTGACCCAGGCCGTTCCCGCCTTGTCGTTCGAATTCACGACGATCGCCCGCGATGCCGCGAGAGCCTGTCTGACAAGGCTCGAGAGGCTCGGCCCGTATCGATTCAATGTCGCCCTCGGCGAGAGCCAGGTTTTGTCTTTCGGCGAAGCGATCCCGGTAGGGCAGATGTGGGATTTCATCGCAAGCCTGCCCGACGAGGCCAATTCGGGCGATGTCTATGCCGAGCTTCCGCGAGGTTGACCGGACCGCAAGGGCTTGCCCACAGGAACTTTATAGCTACGCTGGCGTTGGAATGGGCCCCGATGCGGAGCGAGGTGCGCGATGTCCGGAAGCGGCGATCAACCCACGAAAAGACGGAGCAATCTGCCGCCTCTCCCGCCGGCGGTGCAGGAACATCTCGGCCAGAAATTGAGGGCGCAATATCACGAGACAGGGGATAAGCCGAAATATCTGGGCGACCCGATGGTTCCGGTCGAATTCGACCCGCTGCTCGACAAGATCGACAAGTCCGAGCGGAAGCACAAAGCCGAGAAGATCGGGGAGGCCGGACGACAGGCCGTGGCGGCCGCTCTCGGAGACATAACGGGTATCGCGGTCCCGGAGATCGACCCCCGTCCGGGTATCGCTCCCAAACGCATCCCCAAGCTGAGCGAGTAAAAATGGGAACGGCACCCGGAGGTGCCGTTTCTGTTGCTAGGCTTTCCCGAGCCCCGGATGGTTACGCCGCGAGGCGAACCGCACCCATGTCAACGTTGTCGTTGGCATTTGTGAATTTGCACTGTTAAGGCCGTAGCTCAGCCTAATCGCAGCCTAGCCTTTATCACGCCTAGTCGAACCCATGTCGCCCCCATCACCAAGGCACACCGAACGATGCCCTCGTGGTGGAGGCGGCGGGAATCGAACCCGCGTCCTAAACGCTTATTCCACTCTGCCTCTACGATCATAGCCAGGTTGCCCTGACACGCCCGATATAGGATGGCGGGCGTCCCATTGCTAGCCCGCGCGCTCATTTTGAACCTCACAGCAGCGGGCTCATGAGCCGTGCGATATTCTCGATCGTCTTGGCTGCGAGCGACCGCCGGCCCCAGCGATCGAGGTCAAGCTCGTCGCTCTCGGCGAAATAGCGCTCCTGCTCCTCACGCAGGCGGGCGGTCACGTCGGGATCGAAGAGAACGAGGCTGACCTCGGAGTTTAGGATGAACGAGCGCAGATCGATGTTGCTCGATCCGATCAGGCAGAGATCCTCATCGACGCTCAGGTGCTTGGCGTGCAGGAGCTTGTCCCGGTAGAGATGGATCTTCACCCCGGCCGCGAGGAGGCCCGCGTAATAGGAGCGTTGCGCGAGGTTGACGAGGATCTGATCGACCGGCTTCGACAGGACGAGATGGACCTCCACACCTCGAAGTACGGCCGTCTCCAGCGCGTGAAGAAGCGCTTCGTTGGGGATAAAATAGGGGGTCGTGATCACCACGCGGGATCGCGCCCCGTAGACGAGCGCCTCGATCAGGCGTTCGACCCCTGCGCCCGGGTGGTCCGGCCCCGATGGAAGCACCTGCGCGATCGTCTCGCCGGTATCCACCGGTTCGGGACAGATCGCCGGGTCGTCGAGCACCTGTTCGGTTTCCAGAAACCAGTCGGTCACGAAGACGCCCTGGAGTTCCAGCACCACCGGTCCGGTGGCGCGGACCACGAGCTCCTGGTTGACGATGCCAGGCTTGAAGTCCCGATTGACCAGGTTCTGGGAGCCCACATAGCCCACTTTGCCGTCGATCACCGCGATCTTGCGATGGTTGCGCAGGTCTGCGCGGGCGGATTTGCGCCGAAGCAGGCCGAGGGGCAGCACGAGATGGACCTCGACGCCCGCCGATTGGAGCGCCGCGACCGTCCGGGTCGCCCAGGGGCGGGATCCGAGGGCGTCGATCAGGACCCGGCACGCCACGCCGCGCAAGACTGCCCGCGCCAAAGCATCGATGATCTTCCGGCCCGTCTCGTCATCGGCGAAAATGTAGAACAGCAGATGGACATGGAGGCGGCTGGCGTCGATGTCCTCCGCCAGACGGTCGATCGTGCCGTCGTAATCCGAGAGCAACTCCGCATTGTTGCCGCTCACGCTGGCGAACCGCCCGAGGTTCTGGATCAGCGTGGCAGCCTGCTTCAGGTTCGCCGGAAGATGCGGCCGCTGTTCATCGGTGACCTCGGTCAGTCGCTCACCCACCGCCCGGAAGACGACGGGGAGCTTGGAAAATCGCCGTTGCCGCCATTCGGGATAGGAGGGGCGCCCGATCAGGAAGTAAACGAGCAGGGCAGGCCATGGCAGGAAGAACACGAAAAGCAGCCAGCCTTTCGCGGCGTCAGGCGAACGCCGGAACGGGACCACGACGAGCATCACGATCCTGACGATCCATTCGGACGCCAGATAAACCGTCGCCCACGAAATGCTGCCGAAAAGGCTCATGACGGGTGCCGCGGGCTGTTGTGGGGAAGCGTGATCGGCGCGGTGCGACGACAGTGACCGCGTTGTCCTGAGGTCATGGGTTCGTATGTCCGCAAGAGGAAAATCTGCCTCCCATTTTGGATAGCCGCGACACCTCTGTCCAGCTTGGGGCGGCGGCAGCCGCGACGGCGCTGACGATGTCGATTGAACCGCGGCCCATATCCATTCAGATTAAGTCACATTTCTTTGCGCCGGACAGGTCTTCATGGATATCAAGCCCGACATCCTCGCCGCTATCGGCAACACCCCTCTGATCAAGCTGCGACGTGCATCGGAGCTGACGGGCTGCACGATTCTCGGAAAGGCCGAATTCATGAATCCGGGCCACTCCGTCAAGGATCGGGCGGCCTTGTTCATCGTCGAAGATGCTGTGCGTCGGGGCCTTCTGCGTCCGGGCGGCATCATTGTCGAGGGAACGGCGGGTAATACCGGCATCGGTCTCGCGCTGGTGGCGAGCGTGCTGGGCTTTCGAACCCTCATCGTCATTCCGGAAACGCAGAGCGAGGAAAAGAAGAACATGCTTCGGCTGGCGGGTGCCGAGCTGATCGAAGTGCCGGCCGTCCCGTACGCGAATCCCAATAATTACGTGAAGATCTCGGGCCGTCTGGCGGATCGCTTGGCGCAAACGGAGCCGAATGGCGCCATCTGGGCGAACCAGTTCGACAATGTCGCCAACCGGGACGGTCACGTGAAAACGACCGGCCGGGAGGTCTGGGAGCAGACGGACGGGACGGTCCATGGCTTCGTCAGCGCGGTCGGAACCGGGGGAACGCTAGCGGGCGTGGGAATCGCGCTCAAGGAGAAAAACCCGCAGGTTCAGATCGCGCTCGCCGACCCCATGGGGGCGGCGCTCTATCATTATTTTACTCATGGCGAGCTGAAATCGACCGGCTCCTCGATCACCGAGGGTATCGGGCAGGGCCGCATCACGCGGAATCTGGAGGGCGCGCCGATCGATCTGGCCTTCCAGATACCGGATGAGGAGGCGCTCCCGATCATCTTCGATCTGGTCGAGCACGAAGGGCTGTGCCTCGGCGGTTCGTCGGGAATCAATATCGCGGGTGCCATCCGCCTGGCGAAGCATCTCGGCCCGGGTCACACCATCGTGACCATCCTGTGCGATTCCGGATCTCGGTATCAATCGAAGCTCTTCAACCCGGATTTCCTGAGCGCGCGCGGACTGCCCTTGCCGGGATGGCTCACACGCGGTTCCGCGGTCGATCCAGGTTTCGTGTGATTACGGCGCGGGCACAGGGCAATCGCCGCGCAGCAACGCACGTTGACGTCCAGCTGCCATCATTTAGAATAAATTTTCCTCTCGCCCGTCGAATCGCCGAAGCGTGGATAATAATTTTCTACTTTCGTTGGGCGAGAGGGCCGAGCTACGTCGTCAGTGGATAGTGAGAATGGACGCGATCGACACCAAAATTCTCGCCCTGCTGCAAGAGGACACCTCGATTTCCATCGCCGAACTGGCGCAGAAGGTGGGCTTGTCCCAGACACCCTGCTGGAAGCGCATTCAGAGGCTTGAATCCCGCGGGGTCATCGAGAGGCGTGTGGCGCTCCTGAACCCGGAAAAAATTGGTCTTGGGCTGACTGTTTTCGTATCGATCGAGACCTCCGACCATTCGGGAGCCTGGCTTCAACGGTTCGCCGAATTCGTATCGGCGATGCCGGAGGTCATGGAGTTTTACCGGATGGCCGGGGACGTCGATTACATGCTGCGTGTCGTCGTCCAGGACATGGCAGCCTATGACTTGTTCTACAAGCGACTCATCGATGCCATTCCGCTGAGAAATGTGACGTCCCGGTTCGCCATGCAGCGCGTGAAATCGACCACCGCCTTCGCGTTGCCCCCGCCGGATATGCGCAAGACCGCCTGAGCAGGCCCGGCTCCAGCCACTCCGCAGCCATCGAGGGATATCGGAGACAGATGGTCGCACAAGCCTTGCAGGAACGCGTCGCCACAGACAGTTGCTAAGAACCCCCGAGATCAACCCGTTTCAGTTCCGAAGAGGGCTGCAGACGACAATTAGGGGGAATATCGCGGAATTGACCCCCGACAAGCCCGCACTTCCGTGATCGGCGGTCAGGAGAAGATTTTGGTCTGCCGGTGTCTTTTCAGTGTATGCCCGGAAGTTTCGGCAACCTCAGCGGTAGATTTAAGTTATGATGACGTAGGGTGTAAATTCGGTAGGTGCCGATGCTTCCTCACAGTGATCTCTTTTCGAGTTACGCACGAACTTATGAGACCCGCCGCGACAGCGAGATGTCTCTGACAGAATATCTTGAGGGATGTCGCGACGACCCGATGATGTATGCGAGCGCGCCAGAGCGCATTCTGGCCGCCATCGGCGACGCGGAACTCGTCGACACCGCAAGAGATGCCCGCCTCGGTCGCATTTTCATGAACCGCACGATCCGCAGGTATCCGGCCTTTGCCGAGTTCTACGGCATGGAGGAGACGATCGAGCGAATCGTCAGCTTCTTCCGGCATGCCGCTCAGGGGCTGGAGGAACGCAAGCAGATCCTCTACCTGCTGGGACCGGTCGGCGGCGGCAAGTCCTCTCTGGCCGAACGGCTCAAGGCCCTCGTGGAGCTCCAGCCGATCTACGTGCTGAAGGCGGGGGACGATCTCAGTCCAGTTTTCGAGAGCCCCCTCGGACTCTTCGACCCCGAGCACATGGGTGACGTCCTCGAAGAGCGGTACGGTATCCCGCGTCGCCGCCTCACGACGGTCATGAGCCCCTGGTGCCTCAAGCGTCTGGATGAGTTCGGCGGCGACATTTCGCGATTCCGCGTCGCGCGAATCAACCCCTCGCGCTTGCGCCAGATCGCCGTGTCGAAAACCGAACCCGGCGACGAGAACAATCAGGATATCTCGTCGCTGGTCGGCAAGGTCGATATCCGAAAACTCGAGACGCTGTCGCAGGCCGATCCGGACGCTTATAGCTATTCGGGCGGCCTCAACCGCGCCAACCAGGGCATCCTCGAATTCGTCGAGATGTTCAAGGCCCCGATCAAGATGCTCCATCCGCTGCTCACCGCGACGCAGGAGGGCAACTATGTCGGCACCGAGAATATCGGCGCAATCCCGTTCTCGGGCATCATCATGGCGCATTCCAACGAGGCGGAGTGGCAGAGCTTCAAGGCCAACAAGAACAACGAGGCGTTCATAGATCGCATCTACGTGATCAAGGTGCCGTACTGCCTGCGCGCGACCGAGGAACAGCAAATCTACCAGAAGCTGATCCGGTCGTCCGAGTTGGCCACGGCTCCGTGTGCACCCGCGACGCTCGAAATGCTGGCGCAGTTCTCGGTGCTTTCACGGCTTCGTGAACACGAGAATTCCAACGTTTTTTCGAAGATGCGTGTCTATGACGGCGAGAGCATCCGCGAGGTCGATCCCCGCGCGCGATCCTTGCAGGAATACAAGGACGCGGCCGGCGTCGACGAGGGCATGGAGGGGATTTCCACCCGCTTCGCCTTCAAGGTCCTGGCCGCCACGTTCAACCACGACACGGTCGAGGTCTCGGCCGATCCCGTCCACCTGATGTATGTGCTGCAACAGGCGCTGCGGCGGGAACAATTGCCGCCCGAGACGGAGAAACGCTATCTCGAGTTCATCAAGGCCGAACTCGCGCCGCGCTACGCCGAGTTTATCGGGCACGAGATCCAGAAGGCCTATCTGGAATCCTACCACGATTACGGCCAGAACCTGTTCGACCGCTATGTCGATTATGCGGATGCCTGGATCGAGGATCAGGATTTCAAGGATGCGGATACGGGCCAGCTCCTGAACCGCGAGCTTTTGAACCAGGAGCTCAGCAAGACCGAGAAGGCGGCCGGCATTGCCAACCCGAAAGACTTCCGCAACGAGGTGGTCAAATTCGCCTTGCGGTCCCGCGCGGCGAATGGCGGGCGTAACCCGTCCTGGACCAGCTACGAGAAGCTTCGCGAGGTGATCGAGCGTCGCATGTTCTCGCAGGTGGAGGAGTTGCTTCCGGTGATCAGCTTCGGATCCAAGAAGGATACCGAAACCGAGAAGAAGCACGGTGAGTTCGTGGAACGAATGCTGGCCCGTGGGTATACCGAAAGACAGGTTCGCCGACTGGTCGAATGGTACATGAGAGTGAAGCAGGCGGATTGACGTTGGTCGGTCGGGAGTAGCGTGTCATGTATATCATTGACCGACGCCTCAATGCCGGGGGCAAGAGCCTCCCCAACCGACAGCGCTTTCTTCGTCGCGCCAAGGCGCTTGTGCAGCGCGCGGTCGCCGACAAGGCGGCGGAGCGGGACATCACGGACATCGACTCCTCTGCGGAGGTGTCGATCCCCAAAGGCGGAATCAGCGAACCGCGTCTTCGGCGCGCCAATTCGGGCGGGTTGCGGGATTATGTCTTGCCCGGAAACAAGAGATTCGTGGAAGGCGACACCATCGAGCGGCCGCCCGGTGGCTCGGGCCGGGGGTCGGAGGCAGGTGATGGAGAGGGTGAAGACCAGTTTCGGTTTGTCCTCTCGCGGGAGGAGTTTCTGCAGCTCTTCCTCGACGACCTCGATCTTCCCAATCTCTCCAAACGCCGGCTGATGGCGACCGAAGCCTCGGGTCTGAGACGCGCCGGCTATTCCGTGACGGGCTCGCCTCCCAACCTGGCGCTGACCCGGACCATGCGCAATTCGCTGTCGCGACGCATCGCGCTGAAGCGCCCTGGTCTTGCCGAGCTGGAGAGGCTCGCGCAGGAGATCGCGGATCTCGAGAGACAAGAGCCCGAAAGCAGCGAAAGGCTGACTTTGCTGCGCGCGGAACTGGAGCGGCTCAATCGCCGGACGCGGCAGGTTCCCTACATCGACCCCATCGATTTGCGGTATCGACGCTTCGAGCCCGTGACGCGGCCCGTCAGCCAGGCTGTCATGTTCTGCCTGATGGATGTGTCGGGCTCAATGACAGAGCACATGAAGGATCTGGCGAAACGATTCTACATGCTGCTCTACGTGTTTCTGAAACGCCGCTATCGCCACGTCGAGATCGTCTTCGTCCGGCACACGCACGAGGCGAAGGAGGTGGACGAGGAGACGTTCTTCAACAGCCCGGAGACCGGCGGAACGCTCGTCTCGTCGGCTCTCGTCGAGATGAAGCGAATCGTCGCGGAGCGCTACCCGCCTGCGAGCTGGAACATCTATGCCGCGCAGGCTTCCGACGGTGACAATTCGACGGCGGACCGGGCCACATGCACGGCGTTGCTGCGCGATGCCATCCTGCCGCTGTGCCAGTATTTTGCGTATCTCGAAGTCGGTGCCGAGGACGAGGGGCAGCGGATAGGTTTCTCGACGCACCGGACGACCCTCTGGCAAACCTATGAGGCTCTCGTGCAGAACGGCAGCGAGATCGCCATGCGCAAGGTCAACCATCGACGCGAGATCTACCCCGTCTTCCGCGATCTCTTCCGGCGGAGGACGGAAGCCGTCGAGCAGGGCGCGCCATGACCGGAAGCCGCGAGCGAAAGCTTCTGTTTAAAGGGTCCGACTGGGACTTCGCGACGATCCAGCACATCTACGACGCCGTCGAAGACGTAGCGGTGGGTCAGCTCGGCCTCAACGTCTATCAAAATCAGGTGGAGGTCATCACCGCCGAGCAGATGCTCGACGCCTACGCGTCGACCGGGATGCCGCTGCTCTATCGACACTGGTCCTTCGGCAAGCACTTCGCCGCCCATGACGCCGTCTACCGAAAAGGATTCATGGGCCTCGCCTATGAGATCGTCATCAATTCGAATCCTTGCGTGTGCTACATCATGGAGGGAAACACCGCCACGATGCAGACCCTCGTCATCGCTCACGCGGCTTTCGGTCACAATCACTTCTTCAAGAATAATCATCTGTTCCGGCAATGGACCGATGCGGACGGCATCCTCGACTATCTGTCATTTGCAAAAAACTATGTGGCGCGATGCGAGGAACGCTATGGACAAGCGGCCGTCGAGCGCCTTCTGGACGCGGCTCACGCGCTCATGTCGCATGGCGTCCACCGCTATCCCCGCAAGAAGCGCCCGGACCTGCGTTCCGAGGAGCGTCGCGAGCGGGAACGGCAGTTGCATCGGGAGCAGACCTACAACGATCTCTGGAAAACGCTTCCTGGAAAGCGACGCGGTCACGGCAAAGCCACGGAGGAGCAGCACCTGCGCGCGCTCTTGGAACTGCCGCAGGAAAACCTGCTCTATTTCCTGGAAAAGACCGCGCCCCGTCTGAAGCCATGGCAACGGGAGATCCTTCGTCTCGTGCGCCACATCGCGCAATATTTCTATCCGCAGCGTCAGACCAAGGTCATGAACGAAGGCTGTGCCACCTATTGCCATTATGAAATCATGACCCGCCTTCATGACGAAGGGCGGATCACCGACGGCTCGTTTCTCGAATTCCTTCAGTCACACACCAACGTGGTGCGACAACCGGAATTCGACGATCCCCATTACGGCGAGATCAACCCTTATGCGCTTGGCTTCGCGATGATGCGGGACATCGCGCGAATCTGCGAGCGGCCCGAAGATGAGGACCGGCTGTGGTTTCCGGAAATCGCCGGCAGCAGGGACGTCATGGGAGTCCTGAAGGACGTGTGGGCGAATTACCGCGACGAAAGCTTCATCTTGCAATTCCTGAGCCCGCGGTTGATGAGGGAGTGGCGCATGTTCCATCTCGTCGACAACCCGGACGAGCCGACGCTTCGCATTCAGGCCATTCACAACGAACAGGGCTACAGGCGCGTCCGGCAATCGCTCGCACGGCATTACGATATGGCCTGGCTCGATCCCGACATTCAGGTGGTCAACGTGGACCTGGCGGGCGACCGGCGGCTCGAACTCCATCACAACGTCTTGAACGGAATTCTCCTGCAAGGCGACGAGACCGACCAGGTGCTGCAGCATCTGGCAGACTTGTGGGGTTATGGCGTGGTGCTGAAAGAGGTCGACCCGGCAACCGGGACGGTCCTGAAAGAGCATACGGCGAGGGCCCGCGCGCCGTTCTGCTGACTGCCCGCCGTCAGTGCCCGGCTTCGGATTGCCGCTCGAGAAGCTTGCGCTCCACGCTCTGCAGATGGATGCGCATCGCCGATGCGGCGCCGCTCATGTCACGGTTGGCGATTGCCTCGATGATCGCATCGTGCTCCGCGAAGCTGTGATGGTCGCTCGCGGGCTTCAAGGGCGTCGTGCGCAGGCGGCCCCACGTCACCGCCCGCCGGACGGCGTTGATGGTGTCGAACAGACCGACCAGAAGGCTGTTCTGGGTCGCCTCCGCGATGGTGCGATGCAGGCGGTTGTCCCAGTTCTCGTATTGCCGCCACGTGCCGGCTTCCCGCATGCGGGTCACGCAGGTGCGCATTTCGGTGAGGTGCATCGGTGTGGCGGTCAGCGCCGCCGCCCGCGCGATCTCAGGCTCCATGATCAAGCGCACGCGCATCACCTCGGCAGGATTGGTGCGCTTGGCCAAGGACGCAATGTCCGCGAACGTATCAAGGGGTCGGCTGCCGATGAACGTGCCTTTCCCCACGTGGCGCCAGAGCTGACCCTCGGTCTCGAGCGCCGTCAGCGCCTTGCGCAATTCCGTCCGCGAGACGCCCAACGCATCCGACAATTCGCGCTCAGGCGGCAGCCTCCCGTCTTCCGGCAGTGCCGCTTGGGCCAGATAGGCGCGGAGTTGCGTGATCACGCCGCGCTCCATCGTCATTTCGCTGATGTTCGACATCTGGATCCAACCAATCGATAATTGGTTGATCTATGAAACACTGTGCCGACGCAGTCAATAGGGACATTCACTTGACATTACGGCAGTTCCAATTGTAACCATTGGGCGATTGGTCGCGGATAACGCGGCCAGACGATAGGGCGGATCAACCGCTGGAGCCTCGGGAGATGGAAATGTTCAAGATGTTCTCAGGTCTAAAGGCGAGCGCTGCCGCGCTGACATTGGGCGCCGCACTGGTTGCATCCGGTTCGGCGGATGCCGCGAAGGTGCGCGTCGCTTTCGGCGACATCGCGAGCGTCGAATCGCTGCACCTTCTGGCCGCGTTCGAGCGTGCGAGGGAGCAGGGCGTCGATATCGAGGTGACGTATCTGAAATCCGAGGATATCGCCGCTCAGGCCGTCGTCGGCGGGCAGGCCGATATCGGAGTGGGCGGGCCGTATGCACTCGTGCAGAAGGTCAAAGCCCCGATCCGCATGTTCATGCAGCTCTCGACCCTCCGCTTCTACCCGGCCGTCAACGCCCAGTTCTACAAGACCTGGAAGGATTTGAACGGGCAGGAGATCGCGGTCCACTCGCGGGGTTCCGGCACCGAAGCGATCATGAAGTTGATGGAAGACCGCCAGGGCATCAAGTTCTCCAAGATCAGCTACATTCCCGGCTCCGAAGTGCGGACAGGCGCGCTTCTGCAGGGCAACGTCAAGGCCACCATCGTCGATTCAGCAGGCCGTCGGCTTCTCGAAACCCAGGCCCCCGGCAAGTTCATCATCCTGCCGCTCGAAGGCGTGAACGCCACCGACGAAGCGCTTTTCGCCAACACCGATTTCCTCGAGAAGAATGCGGCCGATGTCGACAAGATCGTCGAGGCGATCCTCACCACCTGGCGCGAGGTCACGGCGAACCCGGCCGTCGTCACGGAACTGCGCGCGAAGTACAAGCTTCTGCCGGATCTTCCGGCCGCGCAGGTGACGGAAATCGTGCCGTACTTCGAAGAGCTCGCGAAGGGAAAAGCGTTCCCGCTCAATGGCGGCGGCGCGGCGGCGGCGAAGGACGATTTCGCTTTCTACACGCTTTCCGGTCAGCTCACGGGTGAGCCCGCGAGCCTGAAGGTGGAAGATTTCTGGGATACCCGCTCGCTTGACCGCGCGCTTGCCAAGCTCGGCAAAAAGTAAGGCGGCCGGGATGATGGCTCCCTCTCAGGTGGACGGCCCCGTGCGGGCCGTTCACGCGCCCGCCGCCGCGCGCCCCGGCTTCGGCCGGGCCCTCGGACGGTACCCCGCCCTCTGGCGTGTGGCGTCCCTGGCGCTCTTCTTCCTGGCTTGGGAGATCGCGGGCCGCGTGCCGATCAGCTACGCGTTCCCGACCTTCTCGGCGACCTTCGCGGCGCTCGCTTCCATGCTGTTCGACGGAAGCCTGTTCGTCGCCTACGCCGAAACCCTGCAGCCGTTGATCATCGGCGTTGCGATTTCGGGCGTGATCGGGGTAGGGCTCGGCATCGTGATGGGGTTGTCCCGCTCCGCCGAATGGCTCGTGGCGCCCTTGTTCATCGTCCTGCAAGCGGCTCCGATGGCAGCGCTCATTCCGCTGATCACCTTCGTGTACGGGATCGGCCTTGTGGCGAAGACCCTCGCGGTCATCATGCTGGCCCTCCCGGTCATCGTGCTCAACGGCTACAAGGCGGTGCGCAATGCCAACCCGTCGCTCGTCGCCATGTGCCGATCGTTCCAGGGCACGAAACTCCAGCAGATCGCCAAGATCATCATTCCGGATGCAAGCCCTGTGATTTTCGCCGGATTGCGGCTGGGTCTGGCCGCGGGCTTCATTGGCGTGATTCTGGCGGAGCTGCTCATCACGCCCACGGGCATCGGCGATCTCATCACCTATCATCGTTCGGTCGCCAATTACGCGGAGATGTATGCCGCCGTGGTGTCGATCATTCTTGTCTCAACCCTGACGCTCGCGGCGCTTGAATCGTTCGAGATGCGCGTCCTGCGTCCAGAGAAAAGGAGGGGCTGACGTGATGCTCCCCGCCGCCGCCGTCAACACGGCCTATCCTGCCGCCGAAACCGTCGTCGAGGTTCGAGGCATCTGCAAGAGATACAACGAAGTCGAGGCCTTGYGGCTCATCGACCTCGACTTTCCCCGGGGCAAGCTGACGACGCTGCTCGGCCCCTCGGGCTGCGGCAAGACCACGCTGCTCAAGATCATCGCCGGTCTGATCGACGCGACATCCGGAGAGGTTCGGGTGAATGGCAAGACCGTCACGGGGCCTGGTCCTGAGCGCGCCTTCGTGTTCCAGGATTTCGCCCTGATGCCCTGGGCGACGGTCATGCGCAATGTTGCGTTCGGCCTCGAGCTGCAAGGCATGGGGAAGGCGGAACGGCAATCCATCGCGCGCAACTACATCGCGGAGGTCGGCCTCAACGGCTTCGAGGACAAGTACCCGCATGAGCTTTCAGGCGGTATGCGCCAGCGCGTGGGGCTTGCGCGGGCTTTCGCGGTCAATGCCGAGGTCTTGTTGCTCGACGAGCCGTTCTCCGCGGTCGACGAGCAGAACCGCCGCAAGTTCCAGGAGGATCTGCTGCGTCTGGTCGACAAGGAAAACAAGACCTTCATCTTCGTCACCCATAGCATCGAAGAGGCGGTCTACGTCTCCGACCGCATCGTGCTTCTTTCCCGTCGTCCCGGACGCGTTTCGCAGATCATCGAACCGAAGATCGACCGCACCGCATCCCCCGACGCCATTCGCCGCGACCAGGGCTATCTCGATACCGTCGAGGAGATCTGGCAAGGCCTCAAGCATTACGTGGATTGAGGAGCGGATCATGGTTCTTTTCGGCTATCGGGTGCCCATGATGGCATCTTTGATTGTCTGGTGTGTGATCTGGGAAATCGTCGGCCGCGCCGGGCTGCTCTTTCTCATCCCGCCACTCTCGAGCGTGCTCGTGGCGGCTTTGGCCCTCGTGCAGACAGGCACATGGCAGGCCGCGGCGCTGATCACGCTGCACAGCTTCGTCATCGGCATGGGATTGGCCATCGTTGTCGGCATCACCCTGGGAGTGTTGATGGGCCGGTTCAAGGCGGTCGACGAATTGTTCGGTATCTGGGTGAACATCTTCGTCAGCGCTCCCCTCTCAGCCCTCGTGCCCGTTCTCATGATCCTGTTCGGCATCGGCGAGACGACGGTCATCGTCACCGTGTTCCTCTTCGCGGTCTGGATCATCGTTCTTGACACGCGTGCCGGCATCCAGCACGTCCCCAACTCGCTGATCGAGATGGGCCGCAGCTACGGCGCCACGACATTCGCCCTTTACAGCAAGATCGTTCTCCTCGCGGCGCTTCCGGAGATCCTCGCGGGGATAAGGCTCGGGCTCGTCCGCGGCGTGAAGGGCGTGGTGATCGGCCAGCTTCTGGTGTCGATCATCGGATATGGCGAGCTGTTCGAGCTTTATTCGCGCAGCTTCGACATGGAGAACTTCTGGGCGCTGACCATCATCCTCTTCGCCGCGGCGATGCTGATGTCGGCGGCCATCGAACACGTCGAGAAAAAAGTCGATTATTACGCAGGAGTAAGATGATGAATGCGCCTATCTCAACCGCCGGCTACGTGGTCGAGCCTCTGCCGGTTCCAAGCTTGCCGGTGAAAGGCAGCGACAAGCTGTTCCCGGTTCATCGCATCTATTGCGTCGGGCGCAATTATGCCGAGCATGCGATCGAGATGGGTCACGACCCGTCGAAGGAGCCTCCGTTCTTCTTCCAGAAAAATCCCGACAACGTGGTGACGGACGGGAATTTTCCGTATCCCGGCATGACCAAGGACGTCCATTTCGAGATCGAGATGGTGGTGGCGCTCGGCAAGGGCGGCACCGACATTCCGGTCGAGAATGCGCTCGACCACGTGTTCGGCTACGGGGT
>NZ_JBFUHH010000018.1:0-53442 GCF_056402495.1 Microvirga sp. P4_A5
GACGGCGTCGCGCCGGGTCCGCTTGGCGCGGGTCCGGATCGTGACGGCAGCCTTGCGACGCGGAGTCGCCGACACCGGCTCGGCATCAACTTCAACGTTGTCACTGCTGAGGAAATCGAAGCTCATCTGGGACATCGGGACCGTCTCCTTGGGACAATCAGGGTCTCGGGATGACAGGGGCGGACAGGGGGTCCGATTCGGGAGATAGCAGCTTTTTGGTCTTACGGAGTTCAACCGCCGGCGGTCTCCCGACGGCCGATAAGATGCTGACAACGCTGGACAAAATCGGTCAGGTGGGGCCATCGCTTCTCACCCGCGGCGGAGGCGCTCGTAGACCGTCACATCCTCCTCGGAGAAGCGCAGCTGGGAGCCGATGCGGTGCGCCTTGAGCTCGCCGCGCGCCACCATCCGGCGCAGGGTTTTGACGCTCACCCCCCAGCGGGAAGCCAGCGTCCCAAGCGTCGAAAGCGGTTTGGGATTGGTCGTCATGGACGATCCTCCGGTTCAGGGTTGAGGTCATCGGAGGCGGCAGGGGACGGGCTGGCAGCGAGGGCTTCGCGCGCCGCTTGCCGGGCCAAGAGACGAACGAGTTCAACCAGCGCCGCAGGCGCCGAAGCCGGCGGGCTCTGGTCTGAGTCGAGACGTGGGCTTGCTGGTTCGTCCACTGGGTGCCTCCAGTGGACAGGTTCGGCCGAAACCGGACGTGCGGTCTAAATCGTAAAATCCGACTTAGGACTCGAGCTCGACTTCGGGAAAGGGCGGTGGCTCAAAGGACTGAATGTCACGAACTGGGAGCGCCCAGCGCACCATCTCGTCGATCAACCGGGGCTTGAAGGCTCTTCCCTTTGGTGCGTGGCATTTGAGGGCCCGTCTGATGAAGGCGGCGACGCCGGTCTTCGCCAGACCCGTGTTGGGATCTATGGTGAGAGTGGGAAAAACACCCAGGATCTGCTCGTAGGACTGCACGAGGTGAGCCACCAGACTTCGCAGATTATAGTCTGGCGTCCGTCCCCGCGATGGTCCTCAGCCGATTCCGCAAGGTCCTCGGCCGTCTCTGCTGCCTTGATGCTCCAGGCCGCGAGCCGCTCGAGATAAAGGAGATGGCGCGTGAAATCGCCGGCGGCGGCCTCCCGGTTGGCGCCTGACGATATGGCCATAATCAGCCACCCCTGCTCGCCGAGCGTGCTCGCAACCCCAGCGGCGTTGGTGAGATGCTTGCTCAGCAAGGTCAGCTGCTTGGCAATCTCCGCCGGCCGCAAGGCTTTAGGTGCCCGCAGATAACCCTCAATGGCCCTCTTGGATTCTTCCACGAGGGCGACAACGCTCTCGTAAGGTGGGGCGTGCTCGCGGCGACCCAAGTCTCGTCGCAACCCCTTCACGAGGTGAGCTTTCTTTGTGGCGCTGCCTATAAACTTTCTTTTGATGGGATGGATCGCCATCGAACCTCGCAGCGAACTCATTGAAACCACAGTCAAGGATCGTATGCCCGTTGAAGAAATATGGAAGGTGATTCGAATCCCTCCCGTCTCCGGGTTGGGCCCTGATACGAGTTGCCGGCCGCAATTCAATCGGAAGAGGTGCCGCCGGCCCGGTCTGGGCGCGTCGGAACCGTAGACGCCGAGAGGAGTGCGATTGACGTCAGAGCCGTGTAGGAGAGAAGCCTGCCTCCGGGCCCACGCTCTTTGATGTCAGCACGAGTGGTTTAGCAGGCGAGCGCTTCGGCATCAGTGGTTGCGTCGCTCTCAGCCAGCCGAGAGGGCGGTCGGCGGCCGACCTTCGTTGAGAGTGCGTAGGTTATTAATGAAGTCCGCCGGATACAACAACGTCGAAGATGGTGTTTCAAGCCCCATGAACTTTGCAATGTCTGCTACAAACGCATTGCAGTTGTAAAGAACTGCATGCCACGTGGGCGAGTTCGTCTGTAGTTGTTTGATATAGGCAGTGAGCTTGCGATACTGAGATTCATTCAAGGGAACACGGTAGCGAGCGGTAATATAACGCTCATCGTGATCACCAATGCTCGCTCCAGTCTCCGACGGTACCAAAAAAACGTGTCCGAGCATCCAGGGAACTGGGCTGTCGCCGGCAGGATGAAGCCCCGCAACCTCATATGCCGAAATATTGCCACGTCCGTTCAATTGGCCAAACGCCGCGAACGTGTGGCCGTAGCTCAGAGCTTGCCGCGACCGGAACTCAATGAAATATTGGGAAACAGATCGTTGGCGCTTGTGAGGCGCTCTGGCCGCCGGGGCAGTGGATAAAAAGCCGAACTGTCTTGGAGTATCAGCTCGCGAAGTGGCCGTTTCTGTAGCCATCATCGGAAGTGCGAACAAAACGGTTAACAAGCCCGCCCTCAGCCGGCTTTGCGATGCATTTCTCACCATCAGCTCCCAGTGGCCAAGCGGACCCGTTTTGGTGCTCATCATCCCGGAGATACGAGCCTACGAATCTTCAGATCGTTGCGTTTCCGCCTTCGTGCAATAAAGTACAGAAGGGCTAGCGAACCAGCCCTTCTGTGTGGCATCAGCCTTTGACGACCAAGGGGGCTTGGGCCGGAGGCGGAGCCTTGCCGATTCCAACAGGCCCGTATCCTGGGGCTTTGCCCACGCAGGCACCCATTCCCAATGCGACGAGAGACAGCGTTGCGGCAAGTAAGAATTTCCGAGCAATCATAATGCGAAGACCCCTCTTTGTTGGAACACAACGAGCCTAGCAATACCCAGACACGGTGCTAGTGCACAAAAGCCACACTTGGCCAAAGTAGTAATACTAACGGATCGCAAAAAGGTAGTCAGAGATGTTCTTGTTCATTTCTTCGTGGCGCATCGTAAGGAGTTTTCGCCACGGCGGGACGCTCTCGTCGGTTGCTAGGGGACGGGGCGTGGCGCCGAATCTGTAAATCGGAGGTGCGCCTCTGTGAAATTAGGGCAACCGGTGGGATCCCATGAATCAGGGCCTGCAACTCCAGTCAGAAGACCTTGGGAACAAGCCTGGTTGTACGGGCCATGTAGCTTCGATAGCTATCGCCAAACGCCTCAATCATTAGGCATTCTTCGTGGCGAATACGAAGAAAATAGAGCGTGCCAAAACCAAGAATCCCGGAGAACCCGGCAATCCAGTTAGGCAGGAGCAGCGCCTGCGCGAGTGCCCACAGCCAAAAGGCCGTGTACATCGGATGCCGTACCCGTTCGTAAATACCATCGGTCACAAGCTTATGGCTTTGCCGAACCTCTAATGTCACCGACCAATTCCGTCCAAGCGCGCTGTGTGTCAGATAAAACATCGTTATGGCGCCGATTGCTAGGAGAAGGCCGGCCGATGCGAAGATTGGCCGGAATGGATAGTTTGCGAAACGAAAGACGCCGGTGAAAACGTAGAGAAATGGCAGGATGCCCAAGCCAGTGAGTGAAACAAGCAGCAGCGCAATCTCCCTGACTCCCCTTGCGCTGCGGGAAATCGGCGTGCGACGTGAACGCCGAGCGTGCGGGAAGCGGATAAGGTACCAACCAGCCGCCATGAGAACGAAGGCAACCTTGGCAATCGTCAATGTGATCAAATCACTTCTCTCTCTGGGTGCTGAACGAATGGTGCYGCGGCGTCCGGAGTGTCGAGCAGACGTCCGTCCGATCCGATCACCAAAGTCGCTCCTAATGGAGAGTGGATCTGAGCCACCGCGGAGAGGGGACCGCACAAAAACATAAAATAGTCATAGGATGTGCGACAGTCGTTCGCCCGAACGAATTGACAATGCACACGAAAGAGATTCCGTCGAATGTGCCGGTAGGTCGACGGATCGAGCATGCGCCTAATGCGCACAAGCCGAACCACCGGCGACGTTCCCTTGAGGCCCAAGCTCGAAATTGGGTTGGTCTTATAGAAGTTCATAACGTCGGTGAGAGCCTGGTATTCACCCCAGACGACACCCGGTGCCGCAGCCACGCGTTGCAGGGCCGCACGGAACCGGCTCGCACCCTGATGCAGGCCAATCTTGAGGATCGACGAGCCGACCGACACGAATATCATTCGCGTTCCGCTCCGACCCAGTTGAGGCCAAAGCAGCAGCGCGCGGTCGAGAAGATCAACCGCGAGGACAGCCCCAAGGCTGTGGCCGACAAGGACGATTTCCTGTGCTTCGCCGCGTCTTGCGGAGGCGACAAGTTCGCGAGCCAACCGATCGAGCCTTGGATCGAGGACCGGGTGGGGGGATTTGATATAGGCCCGCGAGAAACTCCAATCATCGAAAAGGATCGGAAGATGGAGGCGTCGCCCCGGCCATTGCATCAGTCCAGCCAATGCTGCAGCGCCGGCAAAGGCACCAAGGGGAGCCGTTCCGCTGATGTGCCCGACTGATGCACCAAACATCCCCGCGATGCCTGCGAGGAGCGCAAGCAAGAAAAATGGGTAAAGAAAAAAACCCGCATAGCGCCAGTTTGACCGTAGATAGGCAAGGAGCGCACCGGCGGTGACGAAATCGACAAACGCGTGCACCCCATCCAGCGTGCGGCGCCAAAGTTGAGTCCGGGTGGATGCGTCGATCACGTCGTCCCAGCGGACCAGGCGATACTCCGTCTCGACGCCCCAGTTAGGGCCCGAAGCTATAACCTTCCATGTTGCCTTATCTTGATCGACGGTCGGCAACTCGGACGGCGTAGCCTGTACCGACCAGGTCTTCTCAAAGCGGCGCAACTCCTGAATGAAACGGCGATGCGCTGACATGGGTGACCGTGACTCATAGCCACCGATGTGGAAAACCAGCCTCGTCGACTTATTCATTTCCGACATTCGCACCCCGCTTGCGACGCCCAGCTGATCCCCAAGGTATCTGCGGCCGACGACTCGACTAATAGAGCATGCGCTAATGAGGTGCCACTGAGTTCGGGCCGTCTCGAATGAACGCAATGCGACAACAAATCCATGCGGCATTTTCGCGATTCCGAGACGATACTTCCCCGGTGAGCGCCACCTCGAAGTCCAAGTGGGTGCCCAAGGCTGGAGTGTCGAAATGGTATTGCCGCCGTTACGCCAACTCCCAATGGAACCCGGCGAGTAAGCCCGAGTTGGATCGCACGCGCTCAAGCGCAGCAAGCGCGACGCGATGAGAACGATGCCGATAAGGCCCTTCAACGACGCTCACACGGTCACAAAAGATCCGACGAAAGACGACCGACAAGGACTTGCCCGCGAGCGACCCGAACCGTCAACAGCGGACGTGGCGGCAGATAAAGACGAGGCTGGTGCTGAGTAATCAGTTATCGAGGCTGGCCGCGCATGGGCATCGCGGCTCCCCCGAAGGAGTCATTGCGGATCCCCGGCGACTGGGTCGCTTGCGACGCGACGTAGTTCGGCGGCCGACCTTCCGACCCTGAGCCGGAGACGCAACCCGTTAGGAAAGCACACGCTGCGAGCGAGAGAACGATGGTCCGCATAGAACCTCCTTTTATTGTGAGTGGCGGGTCGCCACTGTCGACAAACCCGCAGATGCGTGTAGCGGCATCCTATTCGATCGCCGGCGGAACCGTAGGTTCTGCAAGCAAGATCGCCGGCACAGACAGGCCGACGGCGATACCGAGTGGCACGCTCATTATGATCAAACCGAGCATGGCTCTTCCCCGTGAAAGCCCCGTCGGAACTATCCGAACGGGCGCGACTTCCGAAGGCCGCTGGTGCGCAGATTACGACAGGGGGAAGCCTTGCGGAAGGTACGATCCCGCATCCGACAACAGGTTGCTTGACCGTTCAAGACAGATGCTGAACTCTTCGGGACAATCGGCCCTTTCCGGAGGATTTCAGCCGCGTGCACCGTGACGACGTTTCGGATCCTCTTCCGCCGAAGCGTGGCGTTAATTCCTATCCGCCGGCGAGATATCGTAGCCGAACCCGATCAGTCGTTCTTGATCTTGAACGCAGGTTCTCGATGGCGCAGTTGGTCACCGGATCGGAGGCGCGTAAAGAATTCCGCCGTTGGACCACAATTGGTTTAGGCCACGCGGGATCCCGAGGCGTGAACCGGTCCCTACGTTACGTTCGTAGATCTCAGCGTAGTTGCCCACGGCCTTTACCGCACGCAAGGCCCACTCATTGTCGAGTCCGAGTGCGATGCCGAGCCTGCCTTCTGTTCCAGCGAAGCGACGAACGTCCGGCTTGACTGACTTTGACGCCTCGCTCGTGTTCGACGAGGTGAGGCCGAGTTCCTCCGCGTTGATCAATGCGAAGTTGATCCATTTGATGATGTTGAACCACAAGATGTCGTCAGCAAGCGTAACCGGCCCGAGGGGCTCCTTCGAGATGATATCCGGTAAGATTACGGCGTCCCCGGGTTTGCTGAGTTTCAGGCGTTCCGCGAAGAGGCCCGAACTGTCAGTCGTCATCGCATCACATTCGTTGGTTTCGAACGCCCTTAGCGTCTTCGCCGCATCGGGGTAAGCGCGCTGTTCGATAGCCATGGAGTTGGACTGGAAATAGTTTGCCAACAATTCTTGACCGGTTGTTCCGGCTTGCACGCACACTCGCGCTTTGTCGAGTTCGAGCGCCGAGGTAAAATTGCGCTCCCGCCGGACCATGAAGGCTTGTCCGTCGTAAAAGTTCACGCCTGCGAACAGCAGTCCAAGCTCAGCTTCTCTCTCGAGAGTCCAGGTCGAATTTCTGGAGAGGACATCGATCTTGCCGAGTTTGAGAGCCTCAAATCGCTCGGTTGCCGACAGCGGCACAAATGACACCTTTGTCGCGTCATCAAAGATCGCTGCTGCAACAGCCCGGCAGAAATCCACATCGAAACCGGACCAATGACCATTAGCATCGCGCTCGGAGAAGCCATACAATCCTTGGCTGACACCGCAGTTTATCGTCCCTCGTTGGCGCACCTGGTCGAGTGTGCCGGCAGAGGCGCTATCCGCGCCGATCGTCGCCAGCGTCAGAACGAGGCCGGCCAGGATGCTCCTAATTTTTGTTGCCGTGTCGCAACGCGCGTATCGATCGCTGTTCATTGGAATCCTCGTATCAGATCGAAGCGCCGTGACGGATCACGACCTTTGCGCCCATGGAAACCCGGTCGTACAGATCGATCACATCGCCATTCGCCAGTCGGAAGCATCCCGAGGAAATTGCATGTCCAATGGTTTCCGGCTGGTTGGTGCCATGGATGCGATAGACCGTCGATCCAAGGTACATCGCGCGTGCTCCCATCGGATTTCCGGGTCCGCCAGCCATGAACCGCGGCAGATAGGGTTGCCGGCGGACCATCTCGGGAGGCGGGGTCCAGTCCGGCCACTCGGATTTGCGCGAGACTTTTACCAGGCCCGACCACTGGAATCCTTCACGGCCGACGCCGATCCCGTAGCGGAGCGCACGGTTGTTCCCAATCACCAAATACAGAAATCGTTCGGATGTATGTACGACAACGGTCCCCGGTGGCTCCGTGGATCGGAAAAAGACCAGCTGCCGGGCGAAGGGCCCCTCGGTGATCGTGACTTCTTCGGTGGACACGCGTCCGGGCTCATCCCCGACATCCATCGTTTCCTTCACCACGCGCCCGCTGGCGGACTGCCCGAAAGAGTAAGTGGTCATCATGCTGGCGGCCCATGCCATACAGGCAGTGAACAGGATGGCGGCGCGTGCGGATCGTGCGAAGTTCATGTGGCACCCTCAGGCTATTGACGGTCACCCGACACATCTGACGTAAATAAATGTCCCATAGCGATTGTCGGCGTCAGGATCGGAAAATCGCATGACCATCCTCTTGTTCGACATGGAAATGATCTCGCGATCCTGTGGGTGGCCGGGCGGAGCTTCAAGACCCAGATAGGTCTTTCCATTTGACGCGCCTTTGAGGCGCAATTCATAGAGCTTCGCGTCGTCCGCCACATGCATCATCACCCCGTCGGTCGGACCCCTAGTGATGGTATAGGGGAGTTTGCACTGGTCGCGCGCCTGTGCCTCGACACGGTTCCTATCCTTCTCTTGTCGGTAGGAAGCCATGCCCCATTTGCCGATCATCGTTTCTGATCGCAGGGTCGTCGGGCGCTCCACAAGGCTGGAAGCCGAGGTCGGCGCAGAGGCAGGTTTCGCGGTTTCGGACGTCATGCTGCAGGCCGCCGCCGCGCACGACACGCCGAGGGTAATCGCCACTCGGACCGACCGAAGAAATGGAGTGTCCAGAACTAACACGACTGCAATTCCCCTCGATTTACGTCGATTTATTTGAACGCTACGATACCTTTGGAACAGTAGATATATAGACTGACGGAGTAAACGGCTGAGTTGGGGCCCTGTGATCCCCAATCTCAGCCGGAGTATCGTCTTCCCCACATCATCGCAGCTGGTCAGGCGAATTCTCCTATTGCTGGCCGTTGAATACATCTTTTGGGCGGCAGCTCCTTGTTCCGGGTTGGTTGCGTCGTTCAAAGATGCAGTCGGGACTCGGTAGGTCAACAATGGCGGCGACGACGAATGGCGCCCCAATGAGGGCATTGCATTCGAGCGCTCGCGGCGGTGCCTCCGGGCACAGCTTCTGCCGGTTTTTAGCACAACCTGTCCGGGTGTGAAGTATTGTGCCCTTGAATCCCCTCCCTTGGGGGCGGCGTCGTATGCCCGTGCGCACTGTCGCTTGTTCCGGTGCTGTCGTCGGACCGCTGATACGCGAGAAGGGCATCCTCGAGATCCTCGAAAATCATAGAGGGCGTTAGCGCCCGGATCACGCCGACCCGATCAAGGAGGGCCCGTGCTTCGCCATGCAGCTCCGCGATCCCAAGTAGGATCTTTCGCCGATCCAGCTCCGCATGAAAGTCTTCCAGCACGGCCGCACCGCTGCTATCGACCATGGAGACGGCGGCGGCATCGAGCACGAACCAGCGGGTTGCGGACGGAAGCTCATCGGCAATCGCGAACAGGCGGCGCCTGACCTCGTCGGCACTGAAGAAGAGGAGACTTCCCTGCACGACACAGATCACCAATCCCGGCACCGGTTTTGCAGCGTCAAAGCGATGAAGCTTGTAAAAACCGCCGCGCCCGGGAATTCGACCACACAGAACGACGCGGGGCTGCATCCCTTTGTACAACACGTAGGCTAGCGTCGCGGCGATTGCGATGCCCACGCCCTTCAGCACACCGAAGCTGACCGCTCCCGACATCGCGATGAGCGCGAACGAAAACTCCAGGCGGCTGATGCGCCAGATCTCCCGGAGGCTTGCAACATCAATCATATGGAGGGCCGCAGACACGAGAATCGCACCCAAAGCCGGAATCGGAAGCAGCCGAAGCAGGTCGCTCAGGAAAAGCAGAGTTCCAATGAGAACGAACGCAGCGGCAATTCCTGCAAGCTGCGAGCGACCACCGACCGACAGGTTCACGGCAGTTCGTGAATCGGCCGCTGTGACCGGGAACGAGCCAAACAGTCCAGAAGCAATGTTCGCGGCGCCGAAACCTGCCAGTTCTCCATTTGCGTCGACCGTTGCGCCCGTCTTGGCCGCAAAGCTGCGTGCTGTAATGATCCCCGATCCAAACGTGACGATGAACACCACAGCCGAGCCGAGAATGAGGTCGCCTATTGGCAAGTTACCGACGAAGGGCAACCTCAGCGGCGGAAGGCCGGACGATATTGAGCCCACGACCGCCACGCCACGCCCCTCCAGGCCGACACTCCATGACAGAAGAAGTGCCAGCACCACGACCAGGACGGGCCCGGGAACCGCAAACCTCGCGACCTTTGCGCCCTCAAGGATGATCAGCATGAAAAGGGCAAGGATAAGAGAGGGCAGATGTATGGATCCCAGCTTACTCACGAGTTCGACAAGAGGGGGGACCAGCCCGTCCGAGCTAATCTTCAGGCCGGTAACGCGGCCGAGCTGCCCGATGAGAATGTCGAGGGAAATGCCGGCGAAAAAGCCGGTGAGAATCGGTCGTGAGAGCAGACTTGCAAGCATGCCCAACCGAAGCGTCTTCGCCAGGAAGCAAATCACCCCGACGCCGAGCGCAACGATTGATGCCGCTGCAATCCGATCGGCCTCTGTCAGTGACGGGTTGTTTTGGAGCGTGGTGCCCAAGACGGCAGCCAAGACCGTTATGGTTGCTGCATCAGGCCCCACGATAAGCTGTCGGGAAGGTCCGAACACCGCATACGCCAGAAGCGGTGCAATGCTCGCGTACAGTCCTACCTCGGGGGGAAGGCCTGCGATCGCCGGATAGGCAATCGCCGTGGGAATGCTGACTGCCGCGATTGCGAGACCCGCCGCAATGTCATCCCGGAGCCAGGCAGGCCGGTATCCCGTAAGCCCGGCAACGATCGGGAGCGCGCGAAAAAACCGTGGACCTGACATCTCGTTTTGTGGCCTCCAGAACTATTCCGGTCCGSTGGACTTTGCACGCAGGACAGGAAATTCGGTTCGCTGCCGATTTCTGCCCTGCTGACTTCGATCCCGTAGTTACGGCGGACGCACAACTTCATTCGGCGTTAACTTGACGGCTCAGACCCGGGTTTGGCTATCTCCTGGCGGGCCTTATCTGCGTCAGCTCCAAAAGGGCTTGGCTCGTTTGAACTTCTTCCAGGTTGCGGTCAACTCCGCGTCAGCGAGGCTGGTGCCCCTAGCTTGCCAGCCAAGAATAAACCCCGATGCCGTCGCTGCATCAGAAGTCGTGGCCAGCTCTTTCAAAAACTGTTTGCCCGTAACGGCGTCGTTGTGGGTGCCGAGAAGGTTTTGTAGCGTCGAAACCATGCCAAGGTAGACTTTCGTCCCCCGAGGGTGGCCGAAAAGTCCGCGGAAAAACTCGGCACAATAGCGTAGGTTCTTTAGGGCGATCCGCAGATCATGCCGTGCTTCGTCAGACAGCTCCGCCAATTTCCTCCCTCGCTTCAGCGCGCGGTTGTTCAGCCGATTAAGGGTATGCTGGGCGAAATCAGCCGCCGGTGCGGTCAGCTGCGCCAACTCCTGACCGGAGAGTGCGTTGCGCCAGGCGCGGCGAGCCAGGAGGCTTTGCACCTTCAGGACGAAAAGCGTCGTGGCGAGATCCTCGATCTTCGAGTTCGCGTCTTCATAAGCAACAATCCGGCGCTCCTCGATCGCCGCGAACAACGAATTGCAGTTTTCGGGTCGGTCGGGATGCGCCAGCGGGCCACTTTCTGCGGTTTCGCGAAAGACATCGCATTCGCGCGCCGGGCCCAGGGCCGACGCGATCCGCTTTGCCTCTCCCCGGAGGAGATCGAATGCGGCGCAAGGCAACACCCTTTTGAACATCGCCAAGGCGGCCCGCATGCGACGCAGGGCAACCCGCATCTGATGGAGGGAGTCTGGATCTTGTGCTTCCCTGAGCGCGGCCCAGTTGGCCACGAAATGCCATAGCGTGTTTGAGATCACTGCCTGCACCGCGTCATCAAGCTTCGCCTCCGGGGCGAACCGGATCGGGGCGGCCTTGACGGCGCCGGCGGGTTCTCGAGCGAGTGCGCGGAAGCCGCACTCACCTTTGCTGACGAAGTCGAGCCGCAGGGCCAGTTCCTCGGCAAGTCTCATCGCCAGGTCGTACAAATCGGATCCATCCCCCGATTTCAACTTTAGTTCGATCTCGGTCAGCGGCACGCTCCTATCAGCCGCGGCAATGACTCCTTCATCGAAGGCCACTTCGACCCGGGAGCGACCCTGCTCGACCAGGATCGTCTGACGCTTGATGTCTGTCTCGAACTGCGCTGCAAGTGGGCGGCCACCCACAAGGGAGGTCAACTCGATCGCGGTGGCCTCCTCCAACAGGCTCAGGTCGGGTTGCATGTCCGGCGAGCGGACCTCGATTTCCTTTCGGGAGAATGGGCCATTGTCCGCCTGGGCCGCCCTGATGCCGAGGATCGGGCTCCCACGTCCTTTTCTTCGAATGCGCAGAAGGATCCCGTTCTTCCGCAGATCTCCCGCAGCGGTGTCGAAATAGGTTGTTCGCACACGCTCGGTGCGGGGGCCGGACACCGATGCCAGAACCTGCGACGCGCGCGCGCTTGAGGCCATCTCGGTCGGTTCTGAATTTGACCTCGATTTCCTGGCGGCCGAGCTCCACCTCGGGCGCATCGTTGACGGGTACACTTGCGGCAACGCTTGCAGGCTTGGTCATGTAACCATTCCGTTATCGACTGTGCATCCGCCTCAAATCGGAAGTAAGTGCCGAAGATCGACAAAAGTCAGCCGTCCATTTATTCGACGTTAAGATCGGGAGAGCAAGCTTGTCATCTGAGTGTCTTTTATTCGGGATATGCGTCCCATGCTCTCACCCACACATGAGCTGCGTCAGGTCGGGGCCTTGCCAATGTGCGTCAATGCGGCCGGTGGAATTGACGTATTTCTCGTGACGGCAAGAGGCAGCGGGCGCTGGATTATTCCCAAGGGCAATCTCATCCGTGGCCTTTCCCCGCACGAAGCTGCGGCTCAGGAAGCACGTGAAGAAGCGGGCCTGGTCGGCCGGATCGAGCGGCGTTGCATCGGGACATTTGATTTCAGCCGGCATCGCAGCGGCCGCGCGATCACATGTTTCGTCGATGTCTATGCGCTCGAGGTCGAGCGGCAGTTGCGCAAATGGGCCGAGGCGGACCAACGCTCCATTCTTCAGTGTAACGTAGGAAAAGCCCTATCGCTCATTTGCTCTCCGAGCCTCGCGACGCTGATCCAACGATACGTATTCTCGGCACGGCAATATGCTGACGGCGACGCATGACCTCAGCCTGCGCCTCGCCAATGCGCGTCGTAACGGCAGCCCGTCCCAGGGCCACGCACTCACGGGCGACGTAACGGAGGACTAAGGCCCCAGCGCTTACGGCGCCTCGCCTGCCCGCGCGAGACGTTCCGACAGAACCGCGATCAACTTTTCATGGGCCTCCCGCGCCTTCGCGATCTCTTCACCAAAACCGGCGCTGTCCAAGGCACGGAGGTGCTCTCGCGCAAGGGCAATGCGCTTTCGCATGCTTGCCGCCGTAATGTGCTTGGCCGCTTCTCCGTCAACCCATCGCATTCAGGAACCTCCGCGCGGTGGAAGTTTGTCTCATTCGGCAAAGTAAATTCTTAACAACTTGCCCAAAACTCAGTTCCCTCAACGTTTGTGAAAATCCGCCACTGTCATGCGCTTGCGATCCTTTGCCGCCACCAGGAAAACGAAGGCCTCGCTAGAGGCCCAAAAGAAGAAGGCGGCCCCGCGGGCTTTCCGCCCCGCTTGCCCCGCTAAGATTGCAAACGAATTCTGACCGGTGCCACGGCGACCACGCCGGTTTTTGCTGTCCGGAACGGCTTTTGGCATAGAAAGACGCCAACTCCGTCCTTAGGATTAGACAGGGTCCGGCGCTAGGCTGCGCAGATCCACCAGGAGCGGGCGGGATGCCTGATTAACGACTGGATGGAGCGGACACACCGACCATCGTGGTTCTGAACAGGAGTGGCAGAATGGGCAATGACGCTTCACGTCGGTCTTGGGTGTCCCGAGCCGTTCAAATTATCGAGGCCGATTTCAATCGATCGTCTGACACCCATCTTCTGCGCGTGCCACTGCCCGGTGCTCCCGGCGTCGCGCTCTACCTCAAGGATGAATCCACTCACCCGTCGGGSAGTCTCAAACRCCGCCTCGCGCGCTCCCTGTTCCTWTATGGACTTTGCAATGGGTGGATCGGGCCGGACACSACCATCATCGAGGCATCAAGTGGTTCGACCGCTGTTTCGGAAGCCTACTTTGCTCGGATGCTTGGTTTGCGCTTTATCGCCGTCATGCCGCGCTCGACCTCCCCAGAGAAGATTGCGACGATCGGCTTTTACGGGGGCGAAAGCCACTTCGTGGATAGTGCGGCGGAAATGTATACCGAGAGCGCGCRCCTCGCCACGGCTCTTGGTGGCCAYTACATGGAYCAGTTCACCTACGCCGAGCGCGCAACGGATTGGCGAGGCAACAACAACATCGCCGAGTCGATTTTCAATCAAATGGCCCACGAGGAACATGCCATCCCGCGCTGGATCGTCGTCGGGGCMGGAACAGGCGGTACGTCCGCCACGCTCGGACGGTACATCCGCTATCGGCGKCTGCCGACACGCCTGTGTCTTGCCGATCCCGACGCCTCCGTATTCCACCGTCACTTYGCCGATCGTCGCGTTCGCACGACATCCGRATCGCCATCCCTGATCGAAGGAATCGGGCGACMGCGGTGCGAGCCATCCTTCATTCCTGATCTTATCGACCGTGCATGTGSKGTGCCGGATACCGCCAGCATCGCCGCCGCGCGCGTCCTCTCACGCAGGATCGATCGCTCCTGCGGCGGATCGACCGGCACCAACATGTACGCAGTCGCGCAGGTCGTCAGCGAGATGGTTGCGCAAAACGAGGTGGGATCGGTCACGACGCTTTTATGCGACTCGGGCGAGCGCTACCGCAGTACGCACTTGGATGATGCATGGCTGAAACAACGCGGGATCGAAATCCAGCACGATGAGCAGAGGATCGAGCGCTTTTTCGAGACCGGTATCCTCGAGCGATCCATCCGCCGGATTTAAAGCTCAGCGGGCAACGATGTCGTCGCTCCTTGTCGCGTCGAGCGTGAAAGCTGCGCGGGCCGGGAGTACGACTTTAAAACGGCGAGGAGAGAATTATCGCCAGCCACGCTTCGGCGGAACAGCGGCGGCGAGGGATGCTCGTGCCGTATTAGCTCGCAACTCCGAATCATTCGCCGAATAAGTGGGTACTTAGCGACCAACATATGAGAGTCGTCCGCCACCGGAACGAAGCGGTGACGGCTTCTTTCTGGCTCGCGCCTCCGAAGCAAGCCTTTACCGCCGCGCTCCAACGCGATTGACGCCACCATTTAAGTTGCCACCGGCGTTATGACGGACCGCAGCGCGCGCCACCGGACGAGGCCTGAGCACGACGCCGGCCCTCGCCACGCAACCGGCAGGATAGCTGACGTACTGGCAGTACACGACCGCCTTGGCTGGCGCCGGATTGAGAGTGAGACTTGCAAGCCCCAACAGGCCGCTAGCAGCAATTCCGGCAAGGGTCGCTGACTTGATCGAAAGACGCTTCCACGGATGCATGGCGGACTCCTCTTTGCGCTTGCGGACCTGAAAGGTAACGGGAACCACACTCAAGTGCGGCTGAACATAGTGTTGTCGCCACTGTATCGCAGTCGTTGACCTAGATCAACGGAGGGCCTGCCTAGCGCCAAGCCATGAGACCGAGCGTACACTGGGGGTTCAAAACCCGGAAGTCGCGGCCTTGCGGCTGGATGCCTGCCAATGGCCGGTTCCCATGACGTGGTCCGCTTTGATTGTTAGTGCATGATCGGTCTGATGCGCTTGGGAATGGTGGTCCAGAGCCATACATCAGGGAGGACCACTTCAAAGATGTCAGACCAGAGCGGGCCGCCTCACAGCCTCCACCTGCGCTTCAAAAGGAACCCTTATGCGCGATCGAATTTCGCGGAAATGCACGGGTATGGCGGTGCGTTAGGAGTTTAAATGGACAAGGGACCGGCTCCGATCGAATGAACTCGCCCGCCACGCAAGGAGGGACCGCATGACTTTAGCCGTTGTGGCCGCATTGGGTATCACGGTGTTCGCCTTGCCGTTGGCGCATCTCTCGGGGTTCGTGGTGTGACCGGCCTCTAATAAGACTATTCAAAGGCTTATCGAAGATTCGCCTGTTTCTTGCCTCTCGGGCAACAAAGAGGCCCGGGTTTAACCCGGGCCTCTTTGTTGCTGTTGATCGGCGATCTTAGTACGTGCCGAACTTGAAGTTCAGCTTGGCCCGCGCGATGAAGAACTCGCTGTCGTTGTTCCCGATGGCGGGCGCAAAGACGTTGACTGTGGGGCCGCCGGCCGGTCTGAACGTTCCGATCGGAGTGGTGTTGAAGTTAAAATCGTTCTCATTGTCCACGCTGACCCACAAGCCTTCGATGCCGAAGGTGGCCGCGTTGCCGATACCACCGAACAACCCACCCACCGGGAGAGCCCACTCGAAGCCGCCGCCGACAGCCCAGCCGGTGTTTTCCTCGGTATAGGCGAGACCGCCAGTCGCGTAGACCAACACCCGGTCAAAGGCGACGCCGGCCCGCAGGCGCAGCGTGCCGAACCAATCCGACAGGTCATTTCGGAACGTGCCAGGCACGAAGGCGCCGTTAGTCCCGAACGGCACGAATGCGACGGCCTCGCTGTTACCGGACTCGACCCATTGGATGTCAGTCTCGGCGCCGACCACGAAGGAGCCGAATTGCCAGTTGTAGCCGATCTGGCCACCGCCGACGAAGCCGCCATCGCCATTGCCCGGGAAGAACAGCGTGCCAGGGACCGCACCGCCGAGAATGACGGCTTGCTCATTGCTGTCACGCCAGCCCCAGCCGGCGTTCACACCGGCGTAGAAGCCGGTCCAGGTGAAGATGGGAGCCATGATGATCGGTGCCGGTGGCGGTGCCTGAGGAAGATCCGCCGCAGAGGCGCCAGACAGTCCGGCCGTCGTCAGTGCTGTTGCGGCCAAGAGGCCAAGAAGACGATGTTTCATAGGCAATCCCCTTTTGTGCAAATATAGACAACAGCAAAGTATGACCCGTTAGCCAGGAAGAGCTATAGCAAAGATGCAACACTGAGAGACTTTGCCGGTAACGTCAGTATTACTGACTTGAATACATGCCTATCAAACTAAAAATACGGTTTTCTGATTTGACACGCAAAACGTGCGATGGCCTACTGAGCTGACTTCGGAGTCATCCCCGAAGGCGAGGAGAACACTGAACCCTGCCCTCTCCGGGCAGGGTTTTCTTGGCACCTCCTTCCGAATGCCCAATTTCGCCGCGCCGCTTCCGGCTCGCAGGCCTCCGTAGTATGCAGGAAATCCAGCGAAAGAGTCGTGAAATTGATGGGGCGGTCGAGATCCTGCAGACCCGCGAACAGGCTCGACGATCCGATGGCGGCCTCAGCATCATGGCTTTAGGGCAAGCAGATTCTTCGCGTCCGGCGGTAGGCTGGCCGGGCGCACGAGGTGGTTCGCTTTGACCCTGCTTGGTGGCAATTGGCCCGCTCCAAGCCCGCATTCAGGTGCGTCAGCCGCATTATGGTAGGGAAACATCCTTGAGTCGGGTCATGATGTTCATGCGTTATCTCAATCCACCAATAGGGGAGACTTCGATGGGGACGGTCCGGCAAGCTCTTGGCCACGTCGTAATGACAGTTGCGGTGGTAGCATCCCTTGTATTGACGGTACCGGCGTCGGCCGAAACTGGGATAGTTAACATCGAGATTGTGAAGGCAGGTTTCATCGTCGGTGTTGGGGGCGGCCGGGGGACCCTTGTCTTCCAGGGACGTCGCTATCCGTTGCGGATCGGCGGCTTGAGTTTTGGCGCAACGATCGGAGCGTCAAAGGCCGAGTTGTCAGGCCGCGCCAGCAACTTGCGTCGGGCTTCCGACATCGCCGGCACTTACACCGCTCTCGGGGCAGGCGCCGCGGTTGGCGGTGGCGTGTCGGCTATCAGGCTCCAGAACGGCAAAGGGGTCGTGCTCGATCTGAGGGGCCGCAACATTGGACTGGAGCTGAATACCAGCGTGAGCGGAGTCGAAGTTAGTCTGCGTTGAGGCTGAACTCGCAACCTCGAGTTCTTCAACAGACCTAAAGCCACCTCAAATCGGACACCGCGATATGGCGAGAGCCAACCCAAGTCGGAAAGCCCTCTGAAACCCGTCACTCCATCATGATCTCCTTGAAAGCATGCGGCACGGCAGCAACCTGTGACCGTGGACGTTCTTGATTTCGCCGAAGCCACGGCGAAATTCCACGGAGGCTATCTACTGCACATCCCATTCGGCGATTTTGCTCGGGTCTGCGCCGGTTCGACCGGCAATCCAGCGATCGTCGTCGCCGCAGCGGGGCGGCCGGCTCGCCGACAGGACGATATCGGTTGTGCTATTTGTTTTCAAGCACGACGATCGTAAAGATAATCGTCGTGCGAATACTACTAAATTAATCAAGTATTTACCGCGCGTCGCAGTGGTGCTTCTAAGCAACAGAGCACGGAATTTCATAATAGCGGAAGGCTTTGATCTTGAGAGCCGCTTGACGGAATCTGCCTGCCTGCCCAATCTGCCGCCGTCGCGTGTGTAATTTTTTTTCGGGGAGTCTTTCCAATGCCGCGTTTGCGAGACCTGGTGCTGGGTTCGGCTGCCGCGCTCTCCGTTTTGGCAAGTGCCCAGGCGGCTGACCTTCCAGTCGCCAAGGCCACACCCGTCGAATACGTTCGCATCTGCGCGACCGACGGTGCCGGCTTCTTTTATGTTCCTGGCACCGATAGCTGCCTGCGAGTCTCGGGCCGTGTTCGTGCCGACTACCTCTACGCCGAACCGGTCAACCGTTTTCAGGACATCACCGGCTTTCGTGCCCGCGCCAGGCTCAATCTCGATCACCGCACGGCTACTGCATACGGTTTGTTACGCGCGTACATCCGCTACGAGATCGATCGCAATTCTGGCGCGTTCGCGAGCCCGGGGCAGATATCTACGAACCCGAAAGTCAAGCAAGCCTTTGTGCAGTTTGGGGGACTCACGGCCGGTCGGGTCACGTCATTTTTCGCGGACGCGACGCTTCCGGCGCCGAATTTCGGCGACCTGCGTTTCGACGATCCGACCAATGCAGACGTGCATCTCCTCGCCTACACCTACACCTTCGGCAATGGTTTCTCGGCGACGTTGTCGCTTGAAGATGCCCTCGAACGCCGCGTCAGCAACCCACTGGCCTTCCCGCTCTTCGGCGCTGGCGCGACGGCCCCGGCCTTCCCTCCCATCCCGTTCACCTATGGCGGTGAGCGCTTGCCGGACATCGTTTCAAACCTGCGCTACGTCGGGAGCTGGGGCAACGTACAACTCTCCGGTGCGTTGCATCAGATTCGTGACGTGGCTGCTGGCGTGACCACCGTCGATGGCGTTTCCGTGCCCGTCATCAACCCCATCACCGGCTTGCTGAACCCGAGCTTCGCCGACACTGATTATGGCTTCGCGCTAGCGTTGAATGGCACGGTCAACCTACCGTATCTCGGCGCCGGCGACGTGGCGTGGATGTCGGCAACCTATACAGACGGTGCGGTCGGCTACATCAATGCCGGACAGGCGGGGCCTATCAACAGCGGAGCGATTGGCGCCGGGCCGCTGGTGTTGCCCTTCGCTGATGCGTTTGTCGATCCGTTCACCGGTCAACTCAAAACCAACAAAGCCTACGGCGTCGCAGGCGGCCTCAACCATGTATGGAATCCGGCATTCCAGACGAACGTCTTCGGCTCGTGGATGCGCTTCGACGCGCCCGGCGTTGCAAGTTTTCTCGTGCCGGCGACGCCAGTCACGATCGCGGCCGGAACGGCCGGTACGGTGACCGGACTTGTCGATTTCAACGAATACCGCGTCGGCACCAATTCAATCTGGACTCCGGTATCCGGCCTGATTTTCGGCATCGAGGTTCTCTACACGAGGGTTGACCCGCGCGCACGCCTCGCGGTCCCAGTGACGAACTATGCCGGCGCCGCAACAGGAGTTTTCAAGCCGACCGGATCGGACGATGTCTGGGAGGGCCGTCTCCGTGTCCAGCGCGACTTTTGATCCGTTGATGAGGATTCCTTAAAACTGAACTACGCCCGAGCGCTTAAGCCTCAACCGAGTTCTCGGCCGTCCACTGCTCCGAACGTTCCGACCTTCCGGCGATGGTTCAGGGGCCATCTCGATGCGCCCCAATGGTGTCGGAAGATTTCGCCGGTGTTCGGCTAACGGCGTCGGCCGCCCGGGCCCTCGCGCGCCAAATCTGCCTCCCCCGAAGCTGCGTTGCTGTGGTGAGAAAAATGCTGCCCTGTGCGAAATTGCTCGGGTGTCGGCCAGTCAGACTGCTGCGAAAACCTCCGCATGGCTCCAGATTGATTCCAGCTCAAGCAAGTGAATTTTGCGATACGGCTGCTCCTGAGCCCAAGCAATGGCAACAAAATCGGCATAATGACCGGTCTGAATTTCGAAGCTTCCAAGGTGGACGGAAGCAGACGGCCCGCACGTCACCGCAGAACAGGATACGCCCCGGCGAAATCAACTAGGACAGCGTGGCTGCCGCGGCAACCCTCCTGCTGTGAAAGTCAATGTCCACCGAAAACGAGGGTCTGAATCGGGAGCAGCAGGCCTGTATCCGCAGGATCATCGCATGCACCAGCCGGCCGCATCCACCGCGTGAAGCGCCAGGCTCCTAACAGCGCCGACGTTTCCTGAGGCGATCAGATCGTGATTGCTCGAATAGGCGTTGGCGATGCAGGAGCTGCCGGCGTCACCCCCTCGAGGCCGCCCTCATAGAGCGGCTCGAGCACGATCAGGATGGTGCCAGGCCGCAACACCTGCTGCGGGTCGATCAACTGCTCGCCGCCGCGGAATTGGCCGGCGGCGATGAAATCCTGCACGCCGGTCACGACCATCGGGATGGTGGTTTAGGGCTTCGACACGCAGGCGACCTCCGCCACCATGCCCAGCTTCATCACCTGCGCCTCGATCTGCCCAAAGCCTGCGTGGATGGAGCGTCCGGCATCCTGCGGGATGAGGATTCCGGCCGACGCAACCGATTGACGATGTCGCCGACCCGCAGCGTGAACTGCTCCRCCTGCGCACCCACGCCGGCCCGGACTTTAGTCTTGGCGAGATCCACCTCGACCTGCGCCAATGCCGCCTCGGCGCTGGCTTTCTGAGCCGGAAGGCATGTGGAGATCTGTGCCTCAACGGAATCCCTGGAGGCGGTCGCAACTGATCCTCGGCGCCGGTCCACGAGATTCTCGAGGCGCTCGATCTGGCGCGCCACGACGGCGGAGTTGTTCCGGTTGAGTTCCTGCTTCGTCTGCAATTCGTCGAGGGCTTGCTAGGCGCTTCTGGCCTCTTGGAGCTTGCCCTCCGCGGTCGCCACATCGGCCCGCGCCGCCACCATTGCGGCGTCGGTCTCGGCGATTTTGCGGCGCGCAGCCTCCGCGGCCGCCGCTTGCGTCGAGCTGTCGAGCCACCGCAAGCTGGGTTGCGACAGCCGCGAGTTTGGCTTCAGGGTGGGGTAAAAAAAACACTTTTCAGGATCATTGACCTAACAGTCGTCGAAGCGTAACGTTCCCGATGAAACCATAAGGCTGTGCGAAAATCGTACGACCGTTTGTTGCTGAGGCTCTCATTACGTTTATTGAGCCTTTTAGGACTCGTTTGCTCTCGCGACCGTACTGTTACTTGCTTTGCAAATCAGCGCGTCCCCTTCCCAAGAGCACAAGGTTTCGACCCATGACAGATGCGAGCATCTACGCGAAGTTCGAGGATCTCGGCCCCTTCGAGATCAAGGACGAGCTGATAAGGCTTGCGCAGGCGGAAGGGGACCAGTCTGCGCGAGCGTTTCTAAATGCAGGCCGCGGTAACCCGAACTGGATTGCGACGCGCGCGCGAGAGGCGTTTTTTCTCCTGGGCCAGTTCGCTTTGACCGAGGCCAAACGCGTTGATGAGGACGAAGATGTCGGGCTTGCTGGGATGCCGGCCGGCCCTGGGTGCTACAAGCGCCTCAAAAAATGGCTGGGCGAGCGGGGTGAGTTCCCCCCCGGCGCTGCGACACTCGACACCGCCGTGGATTTCGCAATCGCCCATTTCTCGTTCGACCCCGACACATTCGTCCACGAACTGACCGATTCCATCATCGGCGACCACTACCCCGTTCCGGACCGCGCGCTCGTCCACAACGAGGCGATCACCCATGAATTCCTGATGTGGGCGATGTGCGCCGGACACCGCCCCAACGTGAAGTTCGACCTCTACCCGGTCGAGGGCGGCACGGCGGCGATGTGCTACATCTTCAAGGCGCTGAAGAACCAGCGGTTACTCAATGCTGGCGACACAATCGCGCTTGGCACGCCGATTTTCACGCCCTATCTCGAGATGCCGCATCTCGAAGACTACGACCTGAAGCAGATCCATGTCAGCGCCGAGCGGGAGGACCTCTTTCAGTTGACCGACGAGGATTTTAAGGCGCTCGAGGACAAGAAGGTCAAGGCACTGTTCCTCGTCAATCCGGGCAATCCGTCCGCTGTGGCGCTCACGTCGGACACGATCAAGCGGCTGGTCCACTTCGTGAAAACAAAGCGGCCGGACCTGATGATCTTGACAGACGATGTCTACGGCACCTTCGTGCCGGACTTCGAGTCCATTCTGGGCCACCTGCCGCGGAACACTATTGGCGTCTATTCTTTTTCCAAGTATTTCGGCTGCACCGGTTGGCGGCTCGGCGTAATCGCGGTCGCGCAGGACAACATCTTCGATGAGATGATCCGAAAACACCCCGAAGCGACGAAGAAGCTTCTCGACAAGCGCTACCGGACGCTGACGCCGAACCCGCGCGGTATCAAGTTCATCGACCGAATCGTCGCCGACAGCCGCGACGTCGCGCTGAACCACACCGCGGGATTGTCGCTGCCGCAGCAGGTGATGATGTCGCTCTTCGGCCTCGTCGAATTGATGGATACTGACAAGGCCTACCAGAAGGCCTGCATGGCGATCTGCGACGGGCGTTTCAACAAGCTGGTCACGGCATTGGGAATAGACGCCTCGGATGCCGGTCCGTTTTACGATCGCTACTACGGCATCATCGATTTTGAATACATCCTGCGGAAGTATGTCGGCGAGGACGTTGTTGCGTGGCTGAMGGAGAACGTCCACCCGCTCGACCTATCCTTCAAACTTGCTCAGGACCACGGCATCGTGCTTCTTAATGGCTCGGGCTTTGAAGCCCCAAACTGGTCGGCGCGGGTCTCCTTCGCCAATCTGCACGACGATGCCTACGAGTCCATCGGCAGGGCGGTGCGGGCGGTGGCCCGGGGATATGTCCAGGCTTTTCGTGCTGCCAAAGGGGAGCCGGTTCAACCATAACATAGCAGTCCATCGGTCTAGCTCCGAATCTGATCCAGTATTCGCCTTCCTGCTTTGAAGTTCCGATAAATCACCAGTTTTGCTTCCTCACACCGGAGCTACCCTATGGTCGATTGGTTCGCGAATACGCTCAGAAGCTACCCGGAAATCGCCATCTTCCTGTCGCTGGCGATCGGTTACTACTTTGGATCCTTCACCTACAAAGGGCTGGGTCTCGGAGCCGTCACGGCAACCTTGGTCGCCGCCGTTCTCATCGGGCAACTCGGGATCACGATCTCGCCCCCCCTGAAATCAACATTCTTCCTCATGTTCCTGTTTGCGATCGGCTATGGCGTCGGTCCGCAATTCGTGCGCGGGATTGCAAAGGACGGCATTCCTCAGGCGCTGTTCGCGGCCGTCGTCTGCGTGTTCTGTCTTGGGGCGGCCTATCTCGGATCGCGGCTCGCCGGGTACGACGTTGGGTCGGCAGCGGGACTCTATGCCGGCTCGCAAACAATCTCAGCCTCGATGGGCCTCGCGACCGATGCCATCAACAGGCTCGGCCTACCGGCTGACGAGACGAAACAACTTCTCGACAATATGCCTGTCGCCTACGCGGTTACTTATATTTTCGGGACTGTTGGTTCGGCGATCGTGCTGGCGTTGTTCGGACCTGCTCTCCTGGGGATCGATCTCGAGGCGGAATGCAAGCGCTACGAACTCGAGCACGGTGGAAAGAAGGCGGAGGGGGGTGCAGGCTCCGCTTGGCACCGCTTTGAATTGCGGAGTTTCCGTGTTGCGGAAAGGGGAGCTGTCGTCGGACGGACAGTGCTGGACGCCGAATCTCTCTTGCCCGGACAACGGGTGTTCGTCGAGCGGATCCGCCGCGGTGGGAAGCTGATCGACGCGACTGTCGACATGGTCATTCAGGCCGGTGATGTCGTGGCGGTGGCCGGCCCGCGTGAGGCCCTGGTACAGCTGATTGGGCCTCGGGCGGAGGAAGTCGAGGATCGGGAACTGCTCGCCGTGCCCGTCGAAGGTGTCGACGTCTTCGTGACAAGCAAGAATGCGGATGGGAAGACGTTGGAGGAACTCGCGAAGATGGCGGAGGCACGCGGCGTCTTCCTTCGGAAAATCACCCGCGGCGCGACGGCGACCGACATCCCGATCCTACCCACCACGAAGATCAATCGCGGCGACATCCTCACCTTGGTTGGCCGCACGCAGGATACGACCGCGGCGACCAATGCGCTGGGGCGTCCCGACCGCCAGACCGATGTCGCCGACGTGGCCTTCATCGGCGCGGCCATTGCGATCGGCGCCCTGGTCGGAGCCTTGGTCTACAATGTCGGCAGCGTTCCCCTGACGTTGTCCACATCGGGTGGGGCGTTGATATCCGGTCTCTTCTTCGGCTGGCTGCGGTCCGTTCGTCCGACCTTCGGACGAATTCCCTCGCCGACCGTGTGGTTCATGAATTCGGTCGGGCTCAACGTCTTCATCGCCGTGGTGGGCATCTCCTCTGGGCCGGGGTTTGTCGCCGGACTGCAGGCGAAGGGCTTCAGCCTGTTCCTTTGGGGGATCTTTGTGACCACGCTGCCATTGGTTCTGGCAATGTATACCGGGAAATATATCTTCAAATTCCACCCCGCGATCCTGCTCGGTTGCTGCTCAGGGGCCCGCACGACAACCGCCTCCCTCGGCATGATCAACGATCGCGCCAAGAGCCAGATACCTGGGCTTGGATACACGGTCACTTATGCCGTCGGCAACACGTTGCTGACGATCTGGGGAATGGTGATCGTGATGCTGATGACCTAACGACATCCTGCAACTTTAGACGCGTAGAGTTGGGGATTTCTCACCGCCGATCTGCACGATCCGTGGGGAGTTAAACGCCTCGGCCTGTCAGCAACACGCTTTCAGCCACGAAGGAAGAGCACGATGGACGAGACGGTACTTCCGTATAGAGACACCGATCATTTTTTCTCGGCTCCTTCGTTGCGGCCCGACAAGTGGGTCGAGGTGCTTGCAGCCGCAAGGGCTTGGCAGAGCGGCAAGACATCGGCAGTCGACCGGGTCACAGAGTTGCTCTCTGACCTCGCGCCGCTCGAGGCATTTTATGCCTATCCTGGCTTAGCCCTTCTCGAGCGCCTGCGGGCCAAACTGATCGAAGGAGATATGAAAGGATTCTATTTCCTGGCGCAGCGAATTTCGTCGGCAATCATATCCCAGGATTTCAAGCACGATCCGGCGGAATGGGAGAGCAATGACGAAGTTGTCGATATCCCGGCCGATCGGCTCCCCCCGGCCTTGGGAGGTAGAGCGGTATTTCGACCCTATTTCGAAGTGCTTTTCGTGACGCCTCACCAGCCCTCCCGCTGGCAGCATATGATTCACGAAATTCGTCGATTGCGACGACCGGAGGACGAGTTTATTTACGAGCCGGTGATCGTCGGTAGCGCGGAGGACGCCGTCGCAGCCGCAATCGTGAATCCGAATATCGCTGCAATCGCACTCTACGAAGGTTTCGCCCTGCGCACTAGACAGGATGCGTCATTGATCCGTGCACTTCTCGAAGCCTATGGAGTGCAGGCCGAGATCGGCGAAGAGGACCTGACGCTCGACCTTGCGGACATCTTGAAAAGACTCCGGCCTGAATTGGACATCTACCTCCTCACCGATCGCAGCGTAGAGAAGCTCGCGGGTGATGTGCGCTCCAATGCCGTCCGGAGAGTCTTCTATCAGGTCGAGGAACCGCTTGAGTTGCACCTGTCGATCCTTGAGGGCGTGCGGGCGCGATTTGTGACTCCGTTCTTCGACAACCTCAAGAAATATGCGGCGCGGCCGATTGCGACGTTCCATGCGCTGCCGATCGCCCGCGGCAAAGCCGTTTTCAAGTCGGGCTGGATCCGTGATATGGGCGAGTTTTACGGCGTCAACCTGTTCCTTGCGGAAAGCTCCGCGACGACGGGCGGCCTCGACAGTCTCCTGGAGCCGACTGGGAACATCAAGAAGGCGCAGGAACTGGCAGCCCGTGCCTTCGGGGCGGATCGGGTCTTCTTCGTGACCAATGGCACGTCGACGAGCAACAAGATGGTCGTTCAGGCGCTCCTTGCACCCGGCGACATCGCCATCATCGACCGGAACTGCCACAAGTCGCACCATTATGGCTGCGTTCTGAGCGGGGTACAGCCCTATTATGTGGAGGCGTTTCCCCTCACGAAATACTCGATGTACGGAGCTGTGCCTCTGCGCGCCATCAAGAAGGCTCTCCTGGATCTCAAGGCAGCGGGACGCCTCGATCGCGTCAAGCTCCTCGATCTCACTAACTGCACTTTCGACGGACATGTCTACAACACCCGTCGCGTAATGGAAGAATGTCTCGCGATCAAGCCGGATCTGATCTTCCTTTGGGATGAGGCCTGGTTCGGATTCGCCCATTGGTCACCCTTCCTGCGCCCGCGAACGGCAATGGGCGCTGCCGCCGACATCGAGCACTATTTACAGTCGTCCGAAGCATTGGAGGCCTACGAACGGCAACAGAAGGAAATGGGCTGTGAAGCCAAAATCGAATCTCTTCTGAATGCGCGTCTTGTTCCCGATCCGCGGCAGGTCCGGCTCAGGATCTATCAAACGAACTCAACCCACAAATCGATGTCCGCGCTCCGACAGGGGTCCATGATCCTAGTGAAGGACGTAGACTATCACACCGTCGAGGAACAGTTCCACGAGGCGGTCTTCACTCATGCTTCGACCAGCCCCAACCAGCAGCTCATCGCCAGTCTCGATGTGGCCCGGCGACAAATGGAGCTTGAGGGCTACGGACTCGTCGCGAATGCGATTCAAATCGCCTTGGAAATCCGCCGCCAAATCAATACCCACCCCATCATCTCCAAGTACTTCAAGGTGCTCGGTAACGACGAGCTGATACCAGAAGAGTTCCGGGCGAGCGGCTTCGAGGACTTCCTTACCCCAGGAACGACCTGGTTCGACGCCGCCAAAAGCATCAGAGACGATGAATTCTTTCTCGATCCGACGCGTCTCACGCTCGTGAGCGGTCATGCCGGATTTGACGGTACGCAGTTTAAGGGGATCCTGGCGGAGAGATACAACATCCAGCTCAACAAGACCTCCCGCAACAGCGTTCTTTTGCAGTCGAACATCAATAACACCCGCAGTGACGTGGCACTGCTCATCCGGGTGCTCCTGGAGCTGTCGCAGGACATCGACAAGCAGCTTCGCAACGGTGGCGACGAAGAGCGAGTTTCGTTCGAAAGGCGCGTGAAGTCCTTGATGCATGATGTGCCCGAGCTGCCGAACTTCAGCCGGTTCCACGAACGTTATCGGACAGAGTCCGGCGACGGCACGATCGAGGGGGATATTCGCGCCGCGTTCTTCGATGCCTACAATGCCGCGGGTTGCGAGCACATTTCCCTCGCGAGCCCGGAAATCACCCGGCGGCTGAGCGACGGGCCGCCGCTCGTCTCCGCCAACTTCGTGATTCCCTACCCACCTGGTTTCCCGATCATGGTGCCGGGTCAAGTCATCACTCCGGAGATCATCGATTTCATGCGCAAGCTCGATGTGAAGGAGATCCATGGGTACTCGGCTGCCCACGGACTCAAGCTTATTCGCATAGGAGAAGATGGGAAGCCTTCCAGATCCGCGCGAGCGTCTCGACGGACCTGAGGAAGGGCACCAGCGGCGATCCCTCGAAGGGAGTCAAACGTGGATTACATCGTATCTGCTTTACGCCAGAATCCAGAACTTGCGATCTTCCTGACCGTCGCAACGGGCTTTCTTATCGGCCGCATCAAATTTGGAAGCTTCAGCCTCGGAATCGTAGTCGGTTGCTTGTTGGCTGGTGTTCTGATCGGCCAGCTCGACATCAAGGTTCCCCCTCTCGTTAAAACCATTTTCTTCGACCTGTTCCTCTTTACAACGGGTTACAAGGTAGGACCGCAATTTTTTCGGGGGCTGAAGGGCGATGCAGTTCCCCAAGTCGCGCTGACTGTGCTGCTTTGCGTGACATGCCTGCTCACTGCATTCGGGTTCTCAAAGCTCCTTGGATATGACGTCGGGACGGCGGCGGGCCTTCTTGCAGGTGCGTTCTCCGAGTCGACTGTTATCGGCACGGCCGGTGAGGCGATTCAGCGCCTCGACCTCCCAGAAGCGGAAAGGAATGCGCTGGTCAACAATATTCCTGTCGCCTATGCCGTGACATATCTCATTGGAACGGCCGCTTTGGTCTGGTTCCTTCCCAAGATCGGGCCAAAGCTCATGAGGGCCAATCTTCGGGAAGAGGCCGCGCGCATGAGGTCGAAAGGTGGAAGCACGAGCCAAACCGCGGAAGGCATCATGTCCGCCGCCCGCCCATTCGATGTTCGCGCTTATCGTGTCACCAATCCAATGCTGATCAACCAAACGATCGCTCAGCTCGAAGCTCTCCCCGAGCAAGCGAGAGTTTTCATCCTGCGGCTCCGTAGTGGAGACCAAATCCTGGAACCTCTGCCGGACATGCTTGTGCGCGAGAATGACGTCGTTGCGGTGATTGCACGACAGGAAATCCACGCGACGCGCGGCACCACCATTGGTCCAGAGGTCAGCGATCACGTCCTGTTGGACATCCCGATCGAGGCGTTGAATGTTGTCATTACGAGCCGGGCCGTCGACGATAAATCCTTGGCTGAGTTGTCTCGCTTTCCGTTCACCCGGGCCGTGTTCTTATCGAGATTCACCCGCTCCGGGATTGAAATGCCGATCATGCCGGAAAGCCGCATCGACCGGGGTGATGTGGTTCGTCTGATCGGTCCCCTGTCGGAGGTAGAGAGAGCGGCAAAAGAGCTGGGCTATCCTGATCGTCCCACCACGGAAACAGACATGATTTTTGTCGGAACAGGAATTTTTTTGGGTGGCCTGGTAGGCTTGCTCTCGGTCGTGGTTTGGAATGTGCCGCTGACGCTCACCGCGAGCGGAGGGGCGCTTGTCATGGGCCTTTTCTTTGGCTGGCTGAGGTCTGTCTACCCGTTCTTCGGTCGCATTCCGGAACCGGCGATCTGGATTTTCGATACTGTTGGACTTTGTGTGTTTATCGGCATCGTCGGCTTGGGCGCCGGGCCGAGCTTCGTGTCCGGATTAAAGGCGTCGGGGATCAGTTTGGTCTTGGTGGGTTTAGTTTCGGCCTTGTTGCCTCACACGCTTGGGATACTTTTTGGCCGGTATGTTCTGAGGATGGATCCGCTCATTGTTTTAGGCGCATGCGCAGGCGCTGGCACCATTACGGCTGCGCTTCGAGCTGTGCAGGATGAAGCGCAGAGCAACATTCCGGCGCTCGGGTATACGGTCCCCTATGCAGTCGGAAATATTCTCCTTACTGCTTGGGGGCCGGTGATTGTAGCGATGATGTCGGTCTAGCAGGCGTAGTCAACAACGAGCCTTGGGCATCGCCGTCGGCGGCGGGGGAGCCACCGTGAGCCGGGTGCTGCTGCAACCATTCATAGAGGAGGACATAGCAAACGGATAACAGCACAGGCCCCACAAACAAGCCGAGTAGACCGTCAACAAGCATGCCACCGATGATACCGATTAGTATGATGGGCATAGGCACTTCAAGCCCCCTGCCGAGCATCAAAGGTCGAAGGATATTGTCACTTAGCCCGATGATCACGTTCCAGATCAGAAAAATGATCGCAGGCTGCGTTGCTTCGGTCGCGAAAACATAGCCGACGACCGGGAGCGACAGCAAAATCAACGGCACCTGCATGATACCCAGCAGGAACGCAATAAGCGTCAGCGGGCCGGCCGCCTGAAGTCCAATGGCCAGATAACCGATCCCGAGCAGCAGCGACTGGACGACAGCCACACCAACTACCCCCAGCGCCACACCTCGGATCGTGGCTGCGGTCAGCGTGATCAGGTGCATTGCGCGCGTTTTGTCGCTCATAAGACGTTCTAGCAACCTTCGGGCAAATTCCGTGGCGCCCTTGCCGTAAACGACAATCACGGCGGCGATCGCGAATGAAGCAACGAATGATAGTTCGCCGATCGCCAAGCTGCCAGCGAAAGAGGCTAGCCGAGCCAAGGGTCCACTGAGCAGATGTCCGTATTTCGTTAGGGCCGCCGGAAGGTTGGTGGCGACGAGCGCCCAGATTTCCATCAGCTTTTTCCCAACCAGCGGGGTGCCATCGAGCCACACTGGCGGCGGCGGCATCATCAGATCTTGGCTCTGCAAGCTCGAGATCAGCGAATAGATCGATGTCGCGAGCGACGTCACGATCATGACCATCGGCCCCAACGCCACGGCGATGCCAGTCAGTCCGATGAGCAAGGCCGACGAACGATCGCCGATCCGCGCCGCCAGACGGAGATGGAGTGGATACAGTATCACCGCTAGGATCGCTGACCATAGCAAGATGAAGGCCAAAGGGAAAATGATCCGGACGCAGGAGTAAACGAGCAGAGCGACGAGCCCAATACGGAGAACGGCATCGAACATGGTCGATGCCGAAGGTTCATCTCCGGAGTCTAACGCATCTGGGTCCATGGTCTTGTCCCTTGCGCGCTGTCGCCTCAGTACACCAAGCGTTCGACGTTTCCGATCCAACCGCGACCCTAAAAACCCCGCCTCCGATTTCGGAACTTCCCTGGGTGAGTTGCAGAAATCGGTTCGAATTCGCGATGTCTGGTCTTGTTAACTAATCTGCCGAAACGAGCGTCGGGCTCATGACTCAAGCCTTGGCGCAGACGGAACTCCCTCCATCCACGCTCAGTTCAATTCGGGACCGACCTTGAAACCACGCACCAGTACGAAGGTCGTCGCCACAGGGAAACCCGACAAGAAGAACATGTCGAGGTTTGAGCATGGATTACTCGGTTCGTTATAAGCAAGATTTTCGTCTCTAATCTACGCCCTATCTCGGGCATATGCTATCGCTGCCTGAATGAAATCCGGTTCGGCGGATGTATGCGCTCGGTCTCAACGCGCTGCCTCCCATCGTCCAGAGCAGGCCCGCCGTCCCGTCGAGCTCCAAGTCCCGGAGGCGCTGTTCCCGGCGACGCTTCCCCTTACGATAATCGTCGTGTTCCGAATACGAACGCTTCCGTCAATACGCCCGGCAGCGTCAAGCCCGCCCTTGACCTCGTATGTTCGTGACGTTCTGTCGAATGCTCTTCCGTTGCGGATGCGAACCACGTGCTGACGGTCCGAACGGCATGTTCCGGTCTCGGAAATCGCCCTCGCATGCCAAACTCCATCGAACGCATTTTGAGCGGAGCTTGGATTGCCGGAAAGGATTGTCACGCCGGAAGCGATAAAGACTCTCATCGCCCATCGGACAGGTTTAGTTACTGCCTGGACTGAAGGCTGCGCGCTCATCGGAATCGTCCTTATTCAACGACATCACCTGTTACGCCCTCACTCGTGTCCTGGTCGCTTACGAAGCGATAGATTACTCCATTGCTCCTGGCGGTCAAAATCGCGAAGCGCCTACACGAACGCCGGCCGTGGCAAGCATCAGACGTATGGCGCCCTCCTCAATCCCGGTGCCCCTTGCGGGCGATGTGCTCGCCAAGTGTCCCGACGGCAGCGACGAAGATGCCGAATACACATAAGCGATGGTGAAAAGCTTGCCGGCGGCCGTTTTCGGCAGAAGTCACCGTACCCGATGGTGGCGATTGTCACCACCTAAAATACGTGGCGTCGAAGAAGCTCTGGCCGGCCCCAAGAGGTTCTCTACTCGCGTTGGTGAGCGAAGTGTCCGTCGAGTCGGTGCAGCAGGCGTCCAAGACGTTCGGGATGATTCTGGCGTTTGTCGGTTTCGTCGTCGTGGCCCTTGTGGCCGCTGCGGAAATGACGACGGCTGTTTCCGGCGCGCGCAAAAACCGGCCGTTCCTGAGTCTAGGTACCGCGCTGGGGAGCACGTCTCAAACTCTTCGTCGCCCCAGTGCCGGTGCTGCTCAGTTACGTCATCGGCCCGGCGCCGCTACCCAAAACCGCATCATCAGTATTCAGAGTGAGCGCGCCGAGAACCTTGCCGAACTCTTCGTATCGGATAACGGTCTAGGAATTCCCGAAGACAAACTGACCGAGATCTTCGAACCGTTCTTTACGAGCAAGGCCGAAGGCATGGGCATGGGGCTGTCCATCGGGCGCACCATTATCGAGACGCACGATGGGAGTATATGGGCAGAAAATCGGGATTACGGCGGCGAGTCGTTCCGGGTCAGGCTTCCTCTTATCGTATAACTGGTGATCCATCGCGCGAGCCGTACGAAGCAGATCCGACTTCCGCATATGGCACTAACCAGAATTAGCCGTTCTTAATGCGGTCAGGAGCCGCCATTTTTCACGACGTTAGGCTAGTGGAAATGGGTACCGGCATCAATCTCGGCTTTTGTTTGAGCCGGGGCGCAAACACCGGGGCTGGCCGGTTTTCAATGATTCACGAATTCTCGGTGACCATCGCCCGAACCATTCGCCTGCCCTTGGTTCCTACAAGCTAATGCCGCGACTGTGCTGGATTTCTGCCACCGCCGACGCGCCGATTTTCATTTACGTTGATAGTTTTAAGGACACGACTGTTGGGGGACGAGGCATTGGGTGGAGGAAGGGAGCACGGTGGCAGCGGCTTTTCGGTTCGTATTCTCAACGGCGAAAGGCCGGCGACATCAAAACGACCCTCACCCGATACGCATCGCCGATATTCGACTGGCGGCAAATGCAGCGATGGGGAACAACCGAGAGCGACCTTCCACCGGAAAGTACGGTTCTGTTCAAACCTACCACGAGGTGGGAAACCTATCGCTCACAGACGTGCGGCGCACATCCGGCGTTCTTTGTCGGGACCGGCCTAAACCAAAGGTGCGTCGCCGAACCAATGCGAGGTCCGGTGGCCTTCAATCGACAGTGATGGCGCCCAGCCCAAAGCTTGTCTTGCCGAGCGTGATCCACACTGCCCCATCACCAAGCATCATTCCTTTGTCGCGGACGAAAACCGTCTCAAAACTGGATTCCGCGACAACCTCCCGAAGACGCGGGCTCATGAGCGTTTCCTTTGCTGCGATGAACTGCTCGCGGTTGCGGATCGTCCGCTTGGCCTTGCGTATGATCGATAAAGGGTAATTTGTGACCCGGGCGAGGATCTGGATATCACCAGACCGGAAGGCCGCCTTGACGCGCCGGAAGCTGTAATAGGCGGCAAGGGGATCGAAGTTCAGGTCCCGGTAGCTGGCCTCGACCTCAGGCGAAAGCTTCGGTCGGGAGAACCCTGCCTCCGGGGTCTTTACCGGCAGGTCCACCGCGCGCCGCAATTCCCGCGCGAGTAGGTTCAAGGCCCTGTGACGATCGTAGAGCATCTGCAACGCCGGCTCACGGGCCTGTGTCGCCTCGTTCGCGAGGGATCCCGTGATCTCCGACTCGACCGCCGCCGCGTCAGCTCCGGCATATTGCCCCGCGCGGGGAAAGGAACTCTTCGCCAGTTCGTAGGCAAGCTGGTGGCGGGCAATCCAGGTCCGTTCCTCCACGTCGGCCAGGACCTGCTCGTGCGACGGCTTGAAGCCGGGACCTCTGGCGATGTCGGCCGGCAGGGCCTTAAGGGACTCCTGCGGCTTGGCGCCCTCCGGCATATCGGATGGGATTCGCGAATCGACCTTGTAAGTGCGGCCGTACACCCTGACGAAGAAAGGGGCCCCCAGAACCGGAACGGTGCAAGGGAGCACCAGCAGACACCCGCAAAGCCCGATAACCGTTGCGGTGAAGCGGGTCATCGCCGCCTCCATTTCCAAGGTTCAGTAGTGTCTCCGAACCGCGCGGCGCGTCGACCGCCTGGCCACGCCGGCCACGCTGCCTGGCGTCCCCGGCCGGCCGACGACTGCCTGAGCGGTGTCGCATTTGAGCCCGATACTGACGGTGCTCCCGTGACCGGGAGCCGCGGCATTCGACCGGCTTACGCTGATCGACACCGGAAGGGCGATGAGAAACGCTGCGACGCCGCCTGTCATGGCCAGTTTCATTGGTAGAAAACGCATCGTCATTCTCCATTTGGCTGGTGTTGACGGATTCACGGCGCTCGTCATAGACCTGCTGACAAGTGTTGCTTGACCGGCTGGGCCAGCGACTTTTCCTTTTGAGACAAGGACCCTTCAATTCCCTTTTTCGGGGAAGTCTTTTGCCTGACAAGGGCACTTCGCCTGTCTCTTTCCAGGCATGCCTGTGCTGGAGGAGCAGATCCGGTGGCAGCGGGGTGGCTCGGGATCAAGTTGCTGGATGGCATCTGTCGGCTGCTGCGCACGCGGACCATAAGCCAACGCTGTTCCGCCGATGACATGGCCGGCTGGCGATGCACCGCCGCACCTGGAGCCGGCGCCTGAAGGACAGCGGCTCGGGCTACGGAGCCATCGCCAACGAGATCCGGTTTGGGTTGCCCGGCAATTGCTGGAGGACACCACATGCCGCTCGCTCAGATCGCGGCGGCGCTGGCCATTCCGAAGCCAGTGCCTTCACCCGAGCCTTCCGCGCTGGTCGGTGAGACTGTCGCCTGGCAGGGTGACAGCCGGCCCAGATGACACACCAATTGGCCCATCCGCGCGACTACGCAATTGAGGTGGTGAATGCCGCGGACGAATTGATCTTCAGGCTCACATTCTCTGAGGCCCTCGACAAACGGATTCCCCGCTTCACCAGGCGCTTGCGCCAATGACGCCGCTCGATCGCGCAGTTTGGTCCGATATCGAAGGGGCTCATCGGTGTCAAAACGCCCCAGTTTCATAACCGGGCCGTTCGCAATCGGGGGGCCGCCTTCAGCTCCAACAGTTCATTCCAAACTTGGTCGTCAACGGATCGATGCGATTGGAACATGCCGAAGGGGGCGCGAGATTGCCTGCAGATCATGGGCCTCGGACGCACCGCCTCGCCCCGAACTTCCGTCAGATCGGTTATTCGAGCCGCTCTTTACCACGAAGCAAGAGGGCCTGGGCAAGGGGCTGTGCATTGCCCGTACCGTCATTGAGTCGTGCGGCGGCAAGGTTTCGGCAAAAAACCATGCCAGCGGCGCCGTATTTCACGTGAGCGGCGCAACGGCCGTCGGGAGCGCGCCCGGTGCAGCAGCGCCCAGTGGCCCAACAGCGCCCGGCAGCGCAGGAGCGCCAGTTGGCACAGCAGCGCCCCGCGACAAAGCCCCGTCCCGTCCCGTCCCGCAGAGACCCGCGCAGCGTCCGGCGGTCAGTCAACAGCTGCCCTCGAACCTGATGCCGGACGTCCAAGCGCGGAACCATGGAAACCAACGCCAGATTGCCAGTCGGCAGACTTACCGGCCGCCGTCGGCGCAGTTCGCCCGTTCCCCGGCGTCGTTTGCCCCCCAACGCAGCCTCGCACCGCGGGGTGGGTTCGGCGGTGGTGGCTTCCGGGGAGGAGGCCGCGGCGGCGGTCGGCGTTGAGCGGAATGGCGCTCGTCCGGTTCACGTACTCAGGGGACAACAGTGCGGGTTCCAATACCCCATTCTATCTGCATCATCCGGGCAGTGAGCCGGACGCCCTGGCGAGGGCGTCCTCGATGCGGTGACGCCCGCAGGAATGCATCGGCAGTCCAATGACGTGGAGGACGTCTGCGACACAATGACGTAGGTGGGGCCTTTAGGTTAAAGGATCTTCGAGGTCGTGACATTATCACTTGCCTGACCAGCTTTGAGAGCGTCCCTGCTGACCTCATCCCAGCCGGTCGCCTCGCCACCTCTGGCAAGGGTTGCATCTAAGGCGGGCACCGGCACCTTGAACCGTTTCGGCGGTCGAGACGGCGTTTGTCGGCAGCACCGGCTCGACAGCCGGCGTTTCCTCCAGATGTGCGGCCATTATCTCGTCGAGCCCACAGCCTTCACGCCGACGTTCGCAGCCTTAAGAGTCACCGGGCCCTGCTTTGGGGCGCCGGCGACACCGGCGGAGGTCATTGGTGCGGTTCGCCCTGTAAACCGGACTTTGGCACTCCGTGTACATGGCGAAATTTGCAGCTCTGCCGCCTCAGTCGGCGTCCGTTCAGGTCAACCCCGGCAATTAGCGGCACCCCTATAATGGAACGCTGGCGCTTAAGGAAAAATTTCACAAAGATTGCTATGGAAGCCGCGTTCCTCCAATCTTTCACAAAGACTGCATTAGAAGGCGCGCTGCTCAACCTTCGGGCCTCGACCAGCGTGAACATGGGGGGCTAGTGATGAATGCGACTCCTGCGTGGTGAATGAGCTCAATGGCGCTCAGCAACCCGGAGTGAACCGAAGCGTGCGGTCCTTCGCCTTCATCGCTTGTCTGTCGGTCCTGGCCGACCCGCTTGGCGTGATGGGCCCGACTTCGGCTCGGGCACAGACGACTGAGACGGTGGAAGTGTCTCGTGCCAAGAAGAATCAAAAAGGCAGGTCGAACGCGCAACGGATCACTCCGCCACCACCTACCAACAAACGGGACAAGGGTTTGGCCCCGCTTCCCCCATCCTTCTATTCGGTGAGTCAACTGGGCGATCACCTGTCCTCCGTGCGATGGGAGTTGGCCGCGGTCGGCGCCGGCTTGGTCGCGATTGGGATTCGGGACTGGGATTGGGGTGGTTCGGAATTTCAGTTCATCGAGGAGGGATGGTTCGCGAAGAACACCCGGCATGGCGGCATGGACAAGATCGGCCACGCCTTTTCGACTTACGTCATTGCCGACATCCTGACCGACCGGATCCGGGCGAACGCGTCCAATCCCACCGGCGCCCCGATCACAGGGGCACTCGTTGCCTTCGGAATCATGGGGCTCGGCGAGGCCCTGGACGGGTTCACGGGCAAGCATCGCTTCTCGCGCGAGGACATTGTTGCGAACGGCGTGGGCGCGGCCTTTTCCATCCTGCGGAATTCCGTGCCTGGCCTGCGGGAGAAGCTGGACTTTCGGTTCATGTACACGCCTGCCAGCTACGAGCGGCCGGGTATCACGTCCTCGGAGGATTCCGGCATCATCCCTCCTTATCAACGCCAGCGCTACATCATGGCCTTGAAGGGCAGCGGGTTCGAGGAACTCAGGAACACGCCTCTGCGCTATGCCGAACTGCACGCCGGCTTCGATGCGCGCGGCTTTGAACTGGACGAGCGGAGACTTGGCTACCCGATTGAACGGACTTTTTATGTTGGGGTCGGCCTGAACCTCAGCGAGGTCCTTTTCGGAGCAGGCTCGGTCCCGAACTTCGCGAAGCACAAGGACACGCTCCCTGCCCGGGTCGTCCAGAAGAGCCTGGAATACATTCAGGTGCCTTACACGGCGGCCTATCACGGTAACACCTTCTCGACGATCCGCCGGTAAGCGGGCGCACTGGTCGCCTAAGGCGGATTCACGCTGGTGGATTTCGCAGAAGGCCGGATCGAACGCTCTTTACCATGATGGGCCGTTTCGCTCAGTCCCTGCGCTCCTCTCGTCGCTCCGTGCGCCCGGTGCGCCGGGTCTGACGCCGCTCGTGGCGTCCGGTCCGCCGCTCTCCACGCCGCTCCATTCCCGAGGTCTGAGCCTCAGCCTGTGACGCCGTCAGTACCACCGCAGGCGCTGCAAGGCCAAGGGCGGCCGCCCACCCCACGAGACAAAGAGCACGCCGACGAGAGATCACGTCCAAAGTGATTTTATCGCTCATGTCCAGAACTCCAGAGCAAGGTGGTCCAGCAGGTTCCCTTATCGGCGAGGTCCCCGTGGATCAATTGACCTTACGAACTGAGACATCGCCGGCGCAGGCAATCGGCACGCGGGTTCCTAGCTGCCGATCATACATCGTGCGGCAGGGCACCCCGTTGATCGTCCGAATCTCGTTTGGCCTCGCATAGGGGAAGAGGGATTGAGGCGTGCCCGCGATGGGGATCCCAGTTGTCGCACCCAAGCGAGTGCTACCAGTTGTGCTCACATCAACTCGAGGTACCCGAACGTCGCCGGCGCAGGCAATCGGGACGCGGGTTCTGGACTGCCGATCATACATCGTTCGGCATGGTACCCCATTGATCATCTGGATCTCGTTCGGCCTTGCATAAGGGAAGAGGGATTGAGGCGTGCCCTGAATAGGATTGGGTTGTGCTTGAGCGGCGCCAACGGCGCTGAGAAAGATGAGGCCCGCGCACGAACTGATGCTGAATACCCGCATGGAATCCTCCTTGCAGCAATCGAAATATCCTGTCCTAGTTAGACAGGTCTACGCTTGACAAATGGAGATCATCTTGAACGCTCTAGCCTGAGAACATGCCATGTCCGTCAATCTCATGGCTTTATTAGTCATCAAATTTTGGCTAATCTACCACGACCCAAATGTTTTGCTTGATCAAATGTGACAACCGCGTGACACTTTGGGACAGCCGCTCGCGCCACGCGGAGACCGCGTCACCGGCTAGCTTCGAAGTGCATGCAATTTTGTTGATGAATGCGCGCCGGCTCGCTGAGCACAGGCTGAGCCTGCGCCGGTCTAGCGAGCGTTCGATTAAGTGGACCTCGGCATCTGGGACCGACACAATGGCCGCCTTTTCCCTCAAAGGGAGGACCTCGAGTCCGTAATCCGCTGTACTCCTACCAGGAGACAAGCTTGCTCCGCCTTCCGTTCTGAGGGCTGGAATCTGCTGAATCCGGGCCTTGCACGAATGGGATGGCTGGGCCTTCGATTTCTTATGGGGCCGCGTACTGGTCGCTGCGGTCTGGGGATAGCGCGACGTCGTGGTTGCGCGGCACTCGGTTTGCGCCCGCCGTATCTTAAGAACCTCCGCCAGCACGTAATCAGGAAGAAGTCACGGCCGCCCAGATGCTAAAATGAGGGGTCGTCATAGACGGCCCCTCAGTGGCGGAAGGAAATCGTCAGGTGCTGAAAAATAACATCAAAGAAACAAGAGACGAGATTTGATCCCAAGACGCAGAAAAGACTAGCGTAAAAATCGCGAGCTTAATTTGACTTGGCCAGCATGCCCCCCTTCAGTTAAGTGAATGATGACGCCGCTTGGCCCGGCAGACGAACTCGACAGCCGCGGCCAACTCGCCCTCGTCAAACTCGAGGCATTCGAATCTGTCGATCGCAGAGCCGCTCCTGCCGGAGTAAATCTCCAGCCAATACGACGACAGGGCTAGCGGCGCCCCGGATTGGGGATTTTTGGTCAGGCGCACCTCAACCTCGCCGAACCGCGCGAGCATGACGGTCTGAAAGCCGTTATTAGATTCCAGCGGCACCGCAAGCTGAACGTATGCGCGGATGATTTTTTGCTCGATCCGATCACGGCAGATGTCGGGGCCATGTAGAATCTCGCGGCGGTTACGCCGAGACTGCGGCATCCCGTTCCCCATCGTTTTCAAAGGGATCAAGCCTTCCAAGTCGACTGCCCTTTTGCTGGACCGTCGTGTTGATAGTGGCCATGTCGGCCACCGTCTTGCTATGTTGGGTCAAAGGCTTGCTGTACGAAGCCTCGGGGAATCGGAGCCCATGCAGCGCGGGAAGCGGTCCATGTCGCAACCTATGGCGTCCGACACGCCGCCCACGGCAGCCGGGGGAATTGCCCGACTGGCCGTTGCCCGGGCTGTTGCGGACGGCGTTGATTTGGAGCCCATCCTACACAAGGTTGGTATTTCGCGCGGCCAGATGGAGGATTGGAACTCACGCCTGGCAGTCGATAGCCAGATCAATGTGTTGAACCTAGTGGCAGAGGCAATTCAGGATGGCCTGCTCGGATTCCATCTCGCTGAAACGTTTGAACTTCGCAAGATAGGGCTGCTGTATTTCGTGCTCGCCTCTTCCGCGACGCTCGGGGAGGCGCTGTCCCGCGGGGAACGGTATAGCACGGTCACCAACGAAGGCGTCCTTTGGCGATGTCACGCGGCGAGCGATTTCGCCGTTCGCTACAACTATGTCGGCGTGGCGCGACACGCGGATCGGCACCAGATGGAGTTCTGGGTGACGACGCTCGTCCGGACGTGCCAAAATCTGACAAACACCAGCGTCAGACCCRTCCGCGTCAGCCTAGCCCATCCTCGCTGCGTCGATTCCGGACGGCTCGACGAATACTTGGGATGCGAGGTTAAGTTCGCCGCCGGGCAGGACGAAGTCGCTTTCGCTCGCGGTGCATCGCAGCTACCAATCACGGGTGCCGACCCGTATCTGAACGAGCTTCTCGTCCAGTATTGCGACGAGGCACTATCCCGGCGGGGCCGCCCTTCCAGCCCGATCAGGGCCAGCGTGGAGAACGCGATCGCCCCGCTCCTGCCGCACGGCAAGGCGCGGGTGGCCGAGATCGCGCAGGCGCTCGGCATGAGCCGGCGGACGCTCGCCCGGCGGCTGGCGGGGGAAAACTTAACCTTCGCCAAGATCACCCAGGAGGTCCGAACGGATCTCGCCCGACACTATCTGAGGGACGCAAGCCTCTCAATCTCTCGCATCGCTTGGCTCCTCGGTTACCAGGAGGTCAGCGCCTTCACTCATTCCTTCAAACGGTGGACGGGGCAAACGCCGACGCAAGTGCGTTTGCTGGCTCGCCAAACACCTTGATGGGCCCCACAGCTCGTTGCGCGAGATGGCGCCACTTCCATCCACAAACATCCGCGAAGAGCTGCTGATTTCCACATCTTTTGCGGGGGATCGATTTTTTTTGCCCAGCAATCCGCCACGCACCACTCCTGGCAAATTCCGTCGTACGCCTTTGACAAGTCTCGCCGGTTTCACGTCTCCGCGACCCCCGACGCTTGTAATCGACGCGGTGTCTAGACGGGAAATCCCGTCCATAMGAGCARCAATTCAAGATGGTTGCGKGTCCYCGCAACCCCCGAAGGWTGTGACCGGCGCGGTGTCTAGATGCCGAAGTCCCTCGTCCATAAGAGCAGCAATTCAAGATGGTTGCGTGTCCYCGCARCCACCGAYACTTGACACCCCCGAACGCAAACCGCGTCGGGGGTGTCTTGCTGTAGGGGTCTAGTTGATCCTGCCTGGCACAAAACCAGAATGCGGGCGAGGTCGCCGCTTAAGATCGCCTCGAGGCCACCAGCACCGACACGCGGTGTCAGCACGATGCCCTCGATCATCGAGCGCATGATGGTCATCGCCTCTTCGCGCGCCGTCGCGTCCTCGAGCAGCAGTTCCAGCTCCTCGACCTTGCGCCGGTAAAGTCCAGCAAGGTTGGGATGCACAGACACCTTTGGATTGGGCCGTGGCGCCTTCTGGCGCGACAGCAGCGCGGCCTTCTCGGCCTCGAGCGCGGTCAGACGCTCCTTCATCGAGGACTGGTACAGGCCGTCCTCGATCGCCCGCATGATTCCGTCGATCTTGCGCTGGATGGCCGTGAGTTTGCCTGATAGGGCCGCGTCATCGTGACTGGCCTCGGCGACCAGGCGGTTGATCTCCTGCGTGTAGGCGTGCGTGAACTCAGCGACGAGCTCAGGCGTCAGCAGGTTCTGTTTGATTGCCTTGAGGATGCGGCTCTCGATCTCCCGGCGCGTAATAGTGCGATCGTTCCTGCATAGTCCCTTGGAGCGATGACCGGAGCAGCCGTAGCGGTCCTTGGCCATGATGGTATAGCCGCCGCCACAGCAGCCGCAGGTGAGCAGGCCAGAGAGCAGGAAGCGGCGACGATGCGCCCGGTTCAACGCAACTCCAGCCTCATCCTCGCCGACCTCGAAGCTTGTCGCCTCCTGGCGTCTCTTGGCTGCCTGCCAGAGGTCGTCCGAAACGATCCGCAGGTCGGGCACCGGCATCCGCTCCCATTGCGCCACCGTGTTGGGCCTGGCCGCCCGCTTGCCGGTGCGTGGGTCCTTCACATACGAGCAGCGGTTCCAGACCATCTCGCCGACATAGAGCTCGTTGTTCAAAAAACCGGTGCCGCGCTCCTTCTGGCCGCGGATGGTGGTGTCCTGCCACAGCCGCCCCTCCGGACCGGGCACGCCCTCCTCATTGAGCCGGCGGGCGATCGCTCGAGGGCTGACCCCACTCGCAAACATCGAAAAGATCCGCTCGACGATTTTGGCCTCTGCTTGGTTGATCGTCCGGCCACCGCGCTCAGCGCCCTCGACGACGTCATAACCAAAGGCCTTGCCGGCAGCGGACTTGCCCTGCAGCACCCGGCCGAGCTGGCCGCGTTTGGTCTTCGAGCGCAGGTCCGAGAGAAATATCTGCGCCATGGTGCCGAGCATGCCCACATGCATGGTGGTGATCGCGCCCACATTGACCGCATGCAGGCTCGCCCGATGGAACGAGAGCTCGTCATGGACGCCGGCAATGTCGGCGAGCTTGCGCGCCAGGCGGTCGACGGCCTCGACGATCACCACATCGAAGGAGCCCCTGCGGGCTTCCGCCAGCATCTTCTGATAGCCCGGCCGGTTGTTGTTCGAACCCGAGATGGCCCGGTCATTGAACGTCGCCGTGACCTCAAAACCCAGCCGCGCCGCATAGCGACGGCAGACCTCGATCTGATCCTCGATCGATTCGTCGCGCTGGTTCTCGCTCGAATAGCGGGCGTAAATGGCGGCGCGCATAGGGAACCCCTGGCTTGGCGACTCGGCAGTTGATGCCTGAGTCTAGCCGAGAGATGAGGCGGGCAAAATGGAGGCTGGTCAGGCAGGGGGTCCGTCGCCAGTTTCCAGTTGAACTTCCGGAATGTGCTACGAGCGGACCGACGGGACCGCCATCGGGACCGTCGCGTATCGACCCATAACGGAAGTTGAACATCAACCGCGAGCAATAGCCTACGCCTTTTCGAGCGTATGGCTCGCCGCATGGAACTATTGACCTTCAGCGTAAATATCACCCTGGACGGCTGCGTCGACCACCAGGAAGAATCCGCCTCATACTGAAAAGGGGCCAAGCCTACCCAATCAAATGGTCATCCGTTTGACCTTTTTCCTAAAGCATTTGGAAAGAGGGTAGTTAAAGGCTACACACGCGCACTCCCGACGTTTCAATCTTGGTATCTACTGGACGGTGATGTCGCTACTCGCTGCTACACAAATTCCGAAGCCCTCAGATGAGCAGGCTTTTGAACGTGCATCGATCGTGCTTTGGCGCGGTCTTCTGAGCGACCCAAATGTCCAGCGCAATGGCCGCCGGGGACAACGTCAGAATGGCGTCGACCTCTTTGGACTCCGCGACAGTGACCCGGAGCGTCACGTCGGAATCCAGTGCAAGCTGAAAGGTGATGGCAATGCCCTCACGGAGGATGAGGTTCGCGGCGAGGTCGCGAAGGCGCTGACGTTCAAGCCCCGGCTGAAAGAATACTTCGTCGTCACGACCGCCCCCGACGATGTTGCAATGCAAGAGTTGGCACGCGAGCTGACGGCCGAACTCAACAAGGCAGGTACGCCGCTGCTCGTCTATGTCTGGGGGTGGAATACACTCGAGGAAAAGATTACCGAGGATGCGGCGGCAAGAAAGGTCTTCGACCCGACCTTTGGACCATTCAGCGAGCAAATTCTCTCGGAAACCCAGAAAATTGCCGCCAGCCAGGATCAAAGTCGAATCGAGATTGGCGCCGGGCTCTCGCGTATCGAGGCAAGGCTCGCAGACGTCGTAAACAGGCTTCCAACGCCACCTGGCGACACGACGACGGCAGCCAGCTCGGTCGAAGCTCATCTTGACGCCGAGATCGACAATTACCGGGATATGGCAAACGGTGGGAAACCCCGCGCAGCCTTGCCTTTCCTGAAAAGCCTCCTGCGTCGAGTCAATACGTCAGCTTCGGGTCGCATCCTCTTCCGCATCAAGGCAAATATTGGCTCATGCCTGCTCGCTCTTGGCGAGGACCAACAGGCCGCCGCGATGTTGTCGGAAGCCTACGGCCACGCGCCGAACGAACCCAAAGCGATCGCCAACAAGGCATTTTCCCTTCTTCTGCAGGGGCACTGGCAGGAGCTTCTCTCATTCGGCAGGGAGGCGCTGCAGGCTGATCCGACGAACGAAGGATTGGCAGGCTACCTGGTTCAGGCGGCTCGATTCGATAATTCGATCGATGAACCGCTTGATCTTGTGCCTGAGGGCCTCAGGGGAACGGCAGCGGTTGGGATCGGTCGGGTCGATTTCATCCGCCGACGTCGGTCGCCGGCCGAGTGGTGGGAATTCGCGCGCGAGGTTGTCGCCGCACATCCAGAGAATCCGCATGCCATTCAATTCGCCGCCGAGGCGGACATCGACGAGACCGTCACGAGCGAGAGCTTTCAACGTATTAGGTGTCTGGGGGCTGGGGAACGGAACCGTCTGGAGAGCGCCGCCACCGCCCTGATCGACCTATGGGACAAAGCCAGAGCCAGCGACGGTGTCCTGCGTGACGAGGATGCGGCTTTGTGCGGCAACATTGTCGTCGCCCTGCATGCGCTGGACGATCTTCCGCGCGCAAAGAAAATTGCGCGCCAGGGTCTCTTGCTCGCGCCTGACGACGTCCCGATCATCACGCGCGCCGCGATGATCGCGATCGACAGCCATGACCACAAATGGGCCGAGGAACTGCTCGCGAAGATGCCGGAGGGGCCGGAGGCAACCGTCGTAGCCTTTCAACTTTATTCTGCAGAGAATAACTGGAGTGAGCTCGCCCGCCTCTATCCGGCTAAGGCCGAGCACATTCCCGAAGTCGAACGGCTCGTCGTGGCAGCGGCGGCCAGGCTCGCGGCGATCAAAATCGGTGATGTCGACGCTAGGCGTGAGCAAATCGAGCAGGTGGCGCGCGACGTAGCGACCGATGCCCGCGCCGGTATTGTGGTTGCCGATTTCGCGCGCATGGAGGACTTCGACGACATTGCCGAGGTGGCATTTCAGAACGCCCTGAAGCAAATCGACGACAATACCCACATCGCAGGCCGGATGATGGTGGCTATGCATGCCGGCCGCCGCGGTGACTGGTCGGTTGTCGCCGACCTGCTCGACGGTCATATCGCAGAAGATTACGACAGCGACGAGCTTCGTACCTTGGCACGAGCCTTCGTCAACGACAGCCCGATCCGCCAGCGGGCCCTGCGGTTTTTCGCCCGCCTTACTCCGTCCATTCGTGAGCTCCCATTTTTTTTGCACGCGGAAGGACTGCTGCATTTTAACCATGGTGATCTCCCCGCAGCCGAGACGATCCTGCGGAAGGCGGTCGAGGCGCAGCCGGAACTGGACAACTATCTCGCCCTGATTTCTGTCCTACGCCGAAGCCAGCGCAGTGATGAGATAAAACCGCTCCTGGATAGCATCGATCTCGCGACCGCGAGAGGCACGGCGATCCAGAAAATGCATCTCGCGCAGCTGTTGCGCACAGCGGGAGAAGGGCCGAAAGCTCTCGCCTACGCATACGATGTCCTTCAATCGGCCAGGAACGATCCGGAGGCCGCGCTCGGCTATTTCGGGCTCATTATGATGAACCCCGATGACGGCCTCATCCCGGCGGTCGACACCGTCGGGAAGGATGCTTTTGTTCGCTTGGAAGGCGAGCACGGACAGAGCAATTCATTCCTGATAACGCGAGAGGACGACCGGCCCGCAGAAGGAATAGTCAGCTTGGCTCACCCGACGGTGATCGCCGCCAGCGGGCTGAAAGTCGGCGACACCTTCGATATGCCTGCGGCCTTTGGCGAAAGTAGGACGTGGCGCGTCGCCGAGATCAAGCACAAGTTCCTGCACGCCCTCCACGACGTCATGGAGAATTTCGAGAAGAGGTTTCCCGACGCTAGGGGTTTCTACACCGTCAACATGGTCGACGGCGACATACAACCGGCGCTGGATCAGATCCGTCGGGCATCCGAGAGCAATCGCAAACTCGCCGATCTCTATCTCGTCCAGAACGTACCTTTGAACATGGTTGCGGAACGTCTCGGCGGCGACACGATAGGGTTCGTTGAATATATCCGATCCCTCGACACCGACATCCGAACTTGCGTCGGCATGGAGGCCGAACGCCTGGCAGCCAGGGCGCTCATCTTTCAGCACCGAGCCGCGGGCGCGGTGCTGGATACGTATGCCGCATGGACGGTCGCGAACATGGACGCCTTTGATGTCCTGAAAGCGGTCTTCGGCGTGCTCGTGGTGCCGCAATCCGTTATCGATGAACTGCGAATTCTCATAGACAAGCAGGAGAGCACCGGCAGCCCTTCGTTGACGATCTCTTGGCACAATGGCCAATACATCAAGCAAGAGCATACGCCAGAAGACATTGCTGCCCGGCGCAGCTTCATCGCCCAACAGCTTGCGAAGATTGAAGCCGCTTGCCAGGTTCGACCAGCAACAGCGCCAGATGCGCCGTCCGAGGTGGCCTCGCTTATCACTGGAATGTTCAATACGCACGTGCTCGATGCGGCATATCTAGCGGCCGAGGGCTACGTGCTGGTTTCGGACGACATGCATTTCCGGCAGTGGGCAGAGGCAGCCTCATCAGTAAAGGGTGTCTGGCTTCAGACCGTATTCGCCTTCGCTCAGGAAGCCGGTGAGATTGGCCGCGATCGATACGCCAATTTGCTGGTGAAGCTGGCGTGGCGGCGCCACGGCCACCTAGCGATCGATCCGCAAGCGCTACTCGATGCATTCCAAGCTGATACAGCCTCAGATCTGCCAGACTTCCACGCGCTGRCCAACTTCATCGGCAACAGAAATGCCGAAATGAAATCCCACCTCAATGTGTTGATGACCTTTCTAAATCACATCTGGAAAAACAAGAACGCCTTCGATGTGAAGACGATGAAAGCAACTGGGATGCTTCTTGAGAAGCTTATCCGACATACTGGGGGGACTTGGGCCCTGACCGTCGCCTTCGTTAAAAGCGGTGTGGACGGCGCGCTTCAGCAGTACATTGACAATTGGGTCCGGGGGCATTTCCTGCCGGCCAATGATTTCGCTGTTGCGCAAGCTGAGGTTGCTGAGATGACCCTTCGCGTGACAGGCCGTCGCGCGGGCCAAGTTGGGTCGACTAAAAGAGGTAAGAATCAGAAAGAGGGTCGGCTGTTGAAAAAACGAAAGCGGCCCCGCTGACAGCAATTCATTTACATCGGAAGGTCGGAAGTTCGGAAGTTCGAACGGCTGCTTCATCGGAAGAAATCTAAAAGCTGTCAGTCAGCAAACGGCCCACTTCAGACGTTGAGGCCGACTCCGCGCAACGTTTGAGATTGGTCAAACTTGATAGCGGAACTGGCTCAGCGAATGTCCACTTCCCTCCATGTTCGCTCGAGCTGTGCGTTTATGGCGCCACGATTGATATCGTCTATCGRCTAGCGGTGGTCCTTGGGACTGAAGCGAGCGAGCTGTTGAAACGGCCCCAGCGGAATAAGAGTTAGGCAGTGACGACTTGGTCTCGGCGGACTTGCTCCACCGGCGAGACCGGCCCGGCGAGCTCTACGCTTATGCAAACATCTTCCGCATTCGCGCCGCGACATCAACTTGCGGAGCACGCGTGGTCAGAAGTGCAGTTTCAGCCGGCTCGCTCGACCAGTTCGCGCATTCGAACATCTTCAGGAGCTTCGAGGGAATGAAGCGCGTCCGCGGCGTGTAGACATGCCTGTCGCCACGCTGATGCTGGCTGTGAGTGAAAAATCGCTGGGGCATGACAAGGTGCAGATGATCTATCGCCCGCGTCATGGCGACGTAAAGAACACGACGTTCCTCATCGATCTCGGTCTTTGTCCCGGTCGAAAGATCACTGGGGATGCAGCCATCGACGGTGTTGAGGATAAACACCGATTTCCATTCCTGGCCCTTGGCGGAATGGATGGTCGAGAGAATGAGATAATCGTCGTCGAGATAGGGGATACCGGCCTGGTCGCTGGTGGCGTCGGGTGGATCGAGCGTCAGCTCCGTCAAAAACCGCTCCCGAGAGGGGTAGCCTGATGCGATCTGCGCCAGTTGCAGAAGGTCATCGTTTCGCACGCCCGCATCCTCGTGGGTCCGCTCGAGATGGGGCTGGTACCAGTCCCGGACGAGCTCGATCTCGGCAGRCCATCCAACCGCTCCCGTCTTGAGCTCACGGGGCATCGCAATGAAATCGTCCCATGCCTCGCCGGTGCGCTGAGGCGRCGACAAGGTTGAGATCGCAGTCAAAGGGTCGGGCGCGTCGGCCATCACGTTGATGATGTCATTGGCCGAACGCGGCCCGATGCCGGGAAGGAGCAGCAGCACCCGGAACGCAGAAATCTTGTCCCSGGGATTTTGAACGAAGCGAAGGGTTGCGAGGATATCCTTGACGTGGGCGGCGTCCAGAAACGTCAGCCCGCCGAACTTCTTGAACGGGATGTTGCGACGCGTGAGTTCGACTTCCAGAGGTCCGCTGTGAGAAGATGTCCGGAACAGGACGGCCTGCTGCTTGAGATCGAGACCCTCTTCGCGATAGGCGAGAACCTGATCGGCCACATAATGCGCCTGATCCGCTTCGTCGCGAACGGTGACCAGATACGGGCGCTCAGCGGAGATGCGGTCGGACCAAAGGTTCTTGGTGAAGCGTTCGCTCGCCTGTTCGATCACGGCGTTCGCCGCATTCAGGATCGGTTGGCTCGAGCGGTAATTCTGATCGAGGGTAATGATTGAAGCGGCGGGCTCGAACTGACTGGGAAAGTCGAGAATATTACGGACGGTCGCCGCGCGGAACGAATAGATCGACTGGGCGTCGTCGCCGACCACCGTCATGCCGTGGCCCTGCGGCTTGAGGCCGAGCAGGATGGAGGACTGGAGGCGGTTGGTATCCTGGTACTCATCGACCATGACGTAATCGAAGCGACCAGAAAATTCGGCCGCCAGCAAGGGCTCGATAATGGCCTGCGACCAGTAGAGCAGGAGATCGTCATAATCGAGGACGTTCTGGGCCTGCTTGGCCTCCACATAGGCTGCGAAGAGAATCTTGAGATCGCCTTCGAGCCCCGCGTACCGGGGAAAGAACCGCTTCACGACCTCATCGATGGTCGCCTCGGTGTTGATGATCCGGGAATAGATCGAAAGGCAGGTACCCTTCTTCGGGAAACGGTCATGGGTCTTTGAGAAGCCCAGCTCGTGACGAACGAGGTTCATCAGGTCTTCGGAATCGCGCGCGTCGTGGACCGTAAAATCCGGGTTTAACCCGAGCTGCTCGGCGTGATCACGCAACAGCCGGGCGCCAATGCCGTGGAAGGTGCCGGCCCAGGGAAGCAGATGGTGACCCGCTCCGTTGCCCAGCGTCCTTTTGCAGATGCGCTGCACCCGGTGCGACATCTCGGCGGCGGCGCGGCGCGAAAAGGTCATCAGGAGAATGCGGTGAGGGTCTGCGCCATGGGCGATGAGGTGGGCCACCCGATGGGCGAGGGTCTTGGTTTTGCCGGAGCCTGCGCCGGCGATGATCAGAAGCGGCGAGGCCATGGTCGCCCATCCTTCGATCACGCCGTGTTCGACCGCCTGCCGTTGGTGAAAATTGAGGGTGTCGAGTGAGGACGCCRTAYTGTTCAAGGCCGAATCCTTCCAAGYRTGGKYGAGAGTCTCAGATTCTTGGTTTGTTCGCAAACTCACGGCTTGTAGGGAGGGGCGTCACTCGCGGCGTCTGATGGCTTCGATCAGCGTTCCGAGGGTCCGGCTCGCCGCGAGATTGTCGGCCTGGATGTAGTACTTCTCGGTCGTGGAGCGGTGGCGATGACCAAGAAGGGCAGGGGCGGCCTGGGCCATCTCGACGGAATCATTCGCAAGGCTGGAGGCGGCGCAGTCGCGTAAAAGATGCGGATTGATCGACATGCCGAAGAGACGCTCTGTCAGCTTTTTGATGCGAATGCCAATCGAGTTCTGATCGGTGAGGATTCCGTCCTTGCCCATCCAGAGCCGGGTGGACCCGGCTGCGCCGGGAAACAGAACGCGGACTTCAGAAAGATAACGCTCCAGCCACGGCAGAAGCATCTCAGGCAGATTGAAGGTAATCGGCTGCTTCGTCTTCGTCTCCTCCGCCGGGATGGCGATCAGCCAATTATTCTCAGTGCGGGTGAGATGCCGTCCAATCTCGAGGCCGGCGAAGTTTTTGACCCGCAAGGGGCGGGCTGCCATCAGCGCCAGCATGAAGGCGTCGCGATAGGCGAGAGCCTCGTTGATCGTCGTCACGGGGCAGGGAAGGCTTTCGAGCTCGCTGAGGGCCGCCGCTACGATCTCGGCGGTCGGCCGCATCCGGGATCGCTTGTCCTTGCTCGGTCGCGCGGTGATCTGGATGCGGTTGCAGACATCCTGCAACCAGCGCCAGGAGCGATCGGGCGCCATCGCCTGCATCACCACCTTGAGGCCGACCATCATCGACAGGCGGGTGATCGGCGCGACCAGGGTCGCGAGATGCTGATGGTAAGCCCGCACAGCCTCGCGGGTGACCCGATCGGCTGGCGCTGTGTCGGCTTCAAGGGTGCCGCTCCATGTGAGATACCCGAGCCAGCGAGCATAGTGCTTAATGTTGGTCTGCTGGGTTCTCGTTGCCCATTGAGCGGCGCCACCGCCCTCATCGAAGAGGTCGCCTGCCGTCAGGGCTGCACGCCACAGCGCCTGATCGGCAACGGGCCATTCGTCATATCGCATGGCGCGACGGATCGGATCGACGATGATGCCCATCACGACGTCCCTTTTGGTTTGGTTTTACCTTTGCGCTTGCCGAACTGCAGCGCCGTGCCACTCTCCCTGGCCTCGGTGAGGAGGCCATCGAGATGGCGCCCGGCGGCCTTGGACTCGGTGCCGAGGTAATGCGCCATGGTGGTGTCGAGGCTGGTATGGCCGAGCACCCGCGATACCGACAGATAAGCGCCGGGATCGCGTTCGACCGCGATCTTGGCGATGGCATGCCGGAACAGGTGGACGTTCATCTCGAGACCTGCCCGATCGCGGAGCGCCTCACAAATCGCCTTTGACATGGACGTTTGCGAGCGGGCCGGGCCATCCTCACCTGGAAACAAGCACGGACCGTTCGCCCCCGGCAGCAGCGGCCGGTGATGCTCGATGAAGCGGCGCAGGAGTGCCGTGACCTCAGGATTGAGATCGTGTTCGAGCGCACGATCGCCCTTCGTTCGCTCCTCCGGTACGAACAGAATGCAGCGGCCCTTGTCGATAAAGCGGAAGTCGGAGAGCTCGAGCGTCCGCAAAGACGTGATCCGCAGGCCGCAAAAGATCAGCAGAGAGACGGCCAATGCCCGTTCCATGCCCTTGGCCCGGCGAAAAAGATTGGTCTGCAACATCGCCCATGCCTCTTCCCGTTCGGGAAAATGCAGGAGTCTTGCGACATTCGCCGGGTCGTCGAACTGGGCGAGCCTCCGGCGATTGCGATCGGTCATCTGATGGCGCTTGCCGGCATCGAGCCGCTTGCAGATCGCCTCCAGCTGCGCCAGCGTCGCCTCCTCGAACCGGCAATGGTTCTTGCCGATTAGCCGGAGATTGCGAGCCATGTTGTGGATGCGCTGGGTCTTTCCCCCACTGCGATCATGGAAGAAGCGGATGCCGGCCTTGAATGCGTCCGGCTGGAGCAGAACACCAAGGGACGTGATCTCCGCCAGAGCGTAATGGCCGCATTCCACCAAAGCAGAGGCGAAGCTGCGGAACGTATAGAGCCCGTGCGCGAGGGTCGCCGGGCGCAAGGGTTTGACGGGCGCATCCTCGTCGAGCGGGTCGGGATCGGACATCTTCTGGTACCAGGCGTCCACATCGGCCTGGAAGCTCGCAGGAAAGTCGTTCAAGGGCCGCGCGAGCGGGACCTCCCTGTTCGGTTCACAAAGCTTCTGCTGCGGCCAGCCCGGGACATCCCGCAAGGCGCCGTTCCACTTCGAGATCGTGTTGCTGACGATCTCTGCGGGGTCCTTCACGAYCTCCTCGGCCTCGAGSGCCGCCTTGAACCCKATCAGGGTCTCAGGGATGACGTCCCCCGGCGAAAGTCCCGTCCGCGAGCAGTAGATGGCGAGGCGATGGAGGGTCTGACGGTTGTAGGGCTTCTCGATGCGGTCGAGCAGCTCGCGCCAAGCCGGCGTCATGGCAAAGCGCCGGGTCACCGGCAGGTCAGCCTTGCCGTAGCGCGCGAGCGCCTGGACGGCGAGGGAGCGGATGTTGGCGAAGCTTTTGTCGGAGAGGCCGAGTTGGGCGGCGCTCTTTGAAGCAAACAGAATGCGCAGGCGCCGCGGACTCGCCTCGATCGTGTTGAGCGCCGTGCCGAAGACCTTCGCAATGCGCTTCATCGCGGAGACCATGTCGCGCAGCTGGATGGTCGAGAGGGTGCTGTCGGTCGCAGCCTCCGTCATCATGTCAGCAAGGGTGGACGACGCAGGAGCGATGAAGGCTTCCGCGCTCGCGACGACAGGCAACGGCGCAGAAACCACCGCGTCACGGTGAATGCGTTTGGCGCGGGTGCGGGATGTCACGGCAGCCTTGTGTGGCGTTGTCGCCTCCGCGTCGATAGCAACTGCGACGAGGGGCAGCTGCGCCGACATCACAGCATCACGGCGGATGCGCTTGGGACGAGTGCGGGGCGTGACGGAAGCCGCGCAAGGCGGCGTCGTCGACACGGGATCCACGGCAACTTGGACGAGGGCCAGCTGCGCCGACATCACAGCATCACGGCTAATGCGTTTGGCGCGGGCGCGGGGCCTGACGGAAGCCTTGCGGGGCGCCATCGGCACTGGATCGACGGCAACTTCATCGTCGCCGCTAATGCAGAAATCGAAGCGGATTTGAGACATTCGGGATAAGCTCCTTGGGTCAATCGGGGTCTCGGGATGACAGGGGCGGACAGAGGGTCCAATTCGGGAGATAGCACCCTTTTGGTTTTACGGCGTTCAACCGCCGGCGGTCTCCCGACGGCCGATAAGATGCTGACAACGCTGGACAAAATCGGTCAGGTGGGGCCATCGCTTCTCACCCGTGGCGGAGGCGCTCGTAGACCGTCACATCCTCCTCGGAGAAGCGCAGCTGGGAGCCGATGCGGTGCGCCTTGAGCTCGCCGCGCGCCACCATCCGGCGCAGGGTTTTGACACTCACCCCCCAGCGGGAAGCCAGCGTCTCAAGCGTCGAAAGGGACTTGGGGTTGGTCGTCATGGACGATCCTCCGGGTCAGGGTTGAGGTCATCGGAGGCGGCAGGGGACGGGCTGGCAGCGAGGGCTTCGCGCGCCGCTTGCCGAGCTAAGACACGAACGAGTTCGACCAGCGCCGCGGGCAAGAAAGCCTGCGGATGCTGTTCTGGGTCGAGACGTGTATTGGCTGGTTTGTCCACTGGGTGCCTCCAGTGGACAGGGTTGGCTCAGCTCGGGAGCGAGGTCGAACTCCTTAACGCGACGATTTTGAATCGCGTGATCGGGGTACCAAGGGCGGGCGATAAGGAGCGGGCCCTCGAACGTCGAGCATTTCCAGAACCACGTTGTCGATCAACACCGGCTCGAAAGTCATCCCTTCCGGCTGATAAATCCGCAAAGCTTCCTTCACGAAACCAGTAAACCCGACCTCGGCGAGGTGACTGACCTTGTTAACGGTATGGCGGGGGCGAATACCGAGCACCTTGTGGTAGGTGAGCAACAAGTCCGCGATCAGTGATCGAAGATTGCGATTTGGGGTCCTGCCGCCCTTGTGGTCGGTTGAGGACAGGCTCAGCTCTTTTGCGGTAAGGGCGGCCTTTCGGCTCCACTCCCCCATCCTTTCCAGATAAAGCACGTGATCGACCCATGTCGGC